>JAJYFH010000047.1 GCA_021791015.1 bacterium
AACAAAGGAAGAAGCAGACAAAAAAGCGCGCGAAATACTTTCAACTGCCATACAGCGCTTAGCGGGCGATATGACAACCGAAACAACCGTGACGGCGGTTACGCTGCCAAATGATGAAATGAAAGGTCGCATTATAGGGCGGGAGGGCCGAAATATCCAAGCCATCGAACGGGCGACCGGATGCGACATCATTGTCGATGATACGCCGGAAACGATTGTCATTTCCGGATTTGATCCTGTGAGGCGCCATGTGGCCAAGAGGGCCCTTGAATCAATGATGAAGGATGGCAGAATCCATCCGACAAAAATTGAGGAAGCGGTGGCAAAGGCTCAAAAAGAGATTGATAAAGAGATTAAAGAGGCCGGTGAGCAAGCGGTATACAAAACCGGCGTTGCCGGACTCCCATCCGACCTGGTTAAGGTATTGGGGCGGCTAAAATTTAGAACCTCTTATGGCCAGAATGTTTTGCAGCATTCTATGGAGTGCTCATACCTGGCGGGGGCTCTTGCCAGCGAGCTTGGCGCAGACGTAAATCTTGCCAAGAAAGCGGCCTTGCTTCACGACATCGGTAAGGCAGTTGACCAGGAAATAGAAGGGTCTCACGCGGCTATCGGCCGGGATATTGCCAAAAAGTTCGGGCTTGATGAGAAAATTATTAACGCCATCGAAGCTCATCATGAAGAGGCGGAATACAAGTCAATAGAAGCTATTGTTGTTCAGGTTGCCGATATGATTTCAGGCGGAAGGCCTGGCGCCAGGCGTGACACCATGGAAGCTTACATCAAAAGGCTTACCGAGCTTGAGAACATTGCTAATTCCTTTGATGGCGTTGAGAAATCATTTGCCATCCAAGCCGGGCGTGAGGTTCGGGTGCTTGTTTCTCCGGAAGAACTTGACGACCTCAAAAGTGAAAAACTAGCCAAGGAAATTGCTTCAAAAATAGAAAAAGACCTAAAGTATCCGGGACAGATAAAAGTTAACGTTATACGGGAGAAGAGAATTACCGAATACGCTAAGTAATTTTACAGTTTTCAATTTTCAGTTCTCAGTGAATTTTCATTTATTCAATGATTCATTGAGACACTCAATGAAAATTATAAATTAAAAATTATTCAATCAACATGCCAACCAATTCACAAAAACCGATTAGAATTCTCTTCATTGCCGATATAGTTGGCAGGCCGGGGAGAAAAACCGTTAAAGAAATCCTTCCAAATCTAAGGAAAAAGGAAGGCATAGATTTCGTTGTGGCAAACGGTGAGAATATGACAACCGGGAACGGGATGACCGAAGGAACAATGAAGGAGATGTTTGATGCGGGAGTCGATTTCTTTACCGCCGGCAATCATGTATGGAAAAAACCTGAATTCATCCCAGAACTTGAAAAGGCCGAAGCGCCAGTCGTTCGTCCGGCAAACTATCCCGAAGACTCTCCGGGAAAAGGATACAAAATAATCAAAACTGACTTTGGCAGGCTTCTAATAGTGAGCCTGCTTGGCCGCGAAGGCATCAACGCACAGGTAGAATCACCCTTCAAATGCATTGATGAAATACTGGAAAAAACCAAGGCAAAGTACGATATTTCACTAGTTGATTTTCATGCTGAGGTAACCAGTGAGAAAGTGGCAATGGGATATTATCTTGATGGCCGCGCGGACATAGTAGTTGGCACCCATACCCATGTTCCGACTTCGGATGCCAGGGTTTTGCCAAAAGGCACGGCGTATATTTCCGATGCCGGAATGACCGGCGTGCGGGACTCTGTGCTGGGCGTGAAAACAGACATCATTATTCGCTTATTTACGACAGGCATTCCGCAAAAGTTCGAGCAAGAGACAGAGGGACCGAAAGTTTTTAATTCAGTTATGGTTGACTCAAGTCCCAAAGGAAAAGTAAAATCCATCCATAGGTTTGACCTTGAGATTTGAGTAGTTGCATTGAAGCATAAAGTGTGCTTAAATCTTATTACCTTAATAAAATATAAAGTTAATTTAAAATTTCCGGCTGGCCCGGGAAAAGGAGAAAAAATGACAAAGCATGAGTTAGTTGAAACGATGTCTAAAGAAACCGGTTATTCAAAAAAGGAGATTGAGGCCTGCCTCAAGACCTTGACCAAGATCATTACAAACAAGGTAAAGAGCGGCGAAAAAGTTGCCATAACCGGGTTTGGCACCTTTGATCTTGGCAAAAGAGCCGCCAGAAACGGTCGCAACCCGCAAGATGGTTCAAGAATTACCATACCGGAGATGAAGATGCCGAGATTCAGAGCCGGAAAGAACTTGAAAGAAGCCGTCAGGTAACACATTTATTTCAATGTAAGAGGCGCCTTCAAAGCGTCTTTTATATTGGGCAAAAGGGGGTTTTAGGGTATAATGTCAAGGCAAATGATCAATTACCAATATCCAATGACCAATCAAATCCTAAAGATAAAATAGAAAAATGATCAATTGAGTATTTTTTGTAAATTGTAAATTTCAAATTGCAAATTAATTATCGGGGTGTGGCGCAGTTGGCTAGCGCGCGACGTTTGGGACGTTGAGGCCGGAGGTTCGAGTCCTCTCACCCCGACCAAATGAAACTTTTTTCGGGGGTTTTTTATTTTGCTCGTCCCACTTTCGAGGGTTTTTTATTTTGTTGGAAAAGACAGAAATTGCTGTTAAACTTGAATTTGTATTATGAATGTTTACGATTCAATTCTAAGTTTTAAATACATCGCCATATTTATCGGTTCTTTCATTGAGGGGCCGACAGTCGGTCTTTTAACCGGATTTTTCGCCCGCATGGGCTACATCCACCTGTCATATGGCTACTTGGCGCATGTTGCCGGCGATTTAAGCGCCGACATGATGTATTACTTCATCGGCTATTTTGGCGGACTGACATTTCTGCCTAAGCTGGCGCGAATGCTCAAGTATTCCCTGTCTGACGTTGAGAGCATAGAAAAATCATTCAACAAACATAGTAAAAAATTGATTATACTTGGCAAGCTTACTCATGTAGTCGGATTTCCGATATTGCTCGCAGCCGGTATGAGCAAGTATTCTTGGTACCGTTTTGCTATCCTGGATTTCATAGCCACCCTCATAAAGGCGGCAATTCTGGTATTTATCGGTTACCACTTTGGCGGATATTGGGAGAAAGTCAATAATGTGCTCATAATAGCGGGAGTGGCAGGAGCTATAGTCGTTGGAGTACAGGGCGGGTTTTTGCTCGTAAAACGGATTATCAGAATTAGAAATGGCGAAATTGTCTTGGATGAAAAGGAGAAGAAACGGCTAAATAAGCTAAGGAATAAGATTAAAGATTAGCTTTTCAGCAGATCGCTATAAATTCTCTCAAGCCTTTCACCGATTTTCTCAATACTGTTGTTTTGGGCAAGTTTTAAAGCTTCTCTGCCCATTTTATCTCTCAGTTTTTTGTCTTTGATGAGCATGCCGATATATTTTTCAAATTCCTTTTGGTTTTTGGCCTTGAAGCAGTTCTCGCCGTGCCTTAGCCAACCTTGATAAACGGGTATGTCGCGAACCACAATCGGTCTTCCGGCTGCCGCCGCTTCCAAAATCACCATACCTTCATTTTCCTCATATGAAGGGAAGACAAAGATATCACCGGCGGAAAAAGCAGCCTGGATGTCGTCGACAAAGCCGGTAAATTGGATATTTTTCGGTAATTTTTTAGGCAATTTCTTTGCAAGCAACCCGCTATAAATTTTTCCGAACCAAACAAAATCATTTTTAGGAAATTTTTTCGCCAAACTTATCATGGTGTCGGGTGATTTTCTGGGCAGAACCAGGCCAACCGAGAAAACAGTAACACTTTTGAGATTATATTTCTTCCTTGCATTCTTCCTTTTTGCCTCGTCGAAAGCATACTTCTTTGTGTCGACTGCATTGCTCATTGGTACAAGCGGCGCCTTGATGCCGTGGTTATCCATGAGGCTCTTGGTGTACTCGGACGGGCAAATAACCAGATCGACCTGGTTATGCATATAAACCAGAAACTTTTTAAAAAGCGGCTCAACCAGATTACTAAAACGGAAAACATTTTTAAAATCTTCAGGCGTATTATGGGCATAACTAATGATTTTTCGGCCCTTTTTCCGATCTCTTTTGATGTAGTAGAGAGCCATGGGACCCATCAAATTGATATGAATTATTTGGTAATCCTTGTCTTTGGTTCTTTCGGTGTATTCGATTTTCTGGTTGTCCAAGATTCTCATCTGGTTTTTATAGGAAGACAAGACGCCCGTTCCTATGTTCTTATAAAAAATGCCACCCATAAACCTTTTATACTCAAGATTAAGACAAACTTTTGGCTTTTCTTTTTGCATTTTTCTCCTTTTTGAGCGATTTATATTCGATGATTAGCTTTTCAATGATTTTCTCATTTGAATACTCTTCCGCATGAAGCGCAGACATGGCCCCCATGCGATCTCTTGCTATGTCATTTTCAAGCAGTGATACTAGGCACTCCGCCATGTTTTTGTGATCTTTTGGTTTAAATATCAGTCCGTTTTGCTTGTCGCAACAGAGTTCTGGTGCGCCTTTGGCATCCGCGCATACCATCGGCAAGCCGAGCGCCATAGCTTCCAAAAATGTCATAGGCTGGTTTTCGGAAGTGGATGCGGAAGCAAAAATATCGGCCGCGGCAACTGTTTCAAACAGCTCCTTACCCTTAAGCAGGCCCGTAAAGATAACTTTGTCCTGGATTTTCAGCTTTTTTGCTTGGGCTTTGAGTGGCTTTAAGGCCGGGCCGTCGCCGACTATGAAAAGACGTGCGCCATCGTCCTTCTTTGCCACAATCTTGAATGCATTTAAAAGGACATCGATGCTTTTCTCTTTGCTTACTCTGCCGAAATACAAAATTATTTTTTTGCCTTCCATGCCGAGCTGTTTTTTGAGCGCCGATTTCTCCTTGTTAACTTTTAATCCTTTTACATCAATGCTATTTGCCAACACCTTGATCGGTTTTGTGACCTTATTTTCCAACAGCTCCTTCTCTAGGCTATAAGATGGAGAAATGATTAAATCACAGCGGTTAAAATAGGAGGCGATGTAGTAATGGGCTACTTTTTTCATGAATTCCTTATCCAGTTTCAAGTGATGCAAATAATCGGTCAAAAAAGTATGATGATGGCCTACAAGGGGCACGCCAAGCAGCTTGGCGCAGTTTATGGCCTCCCAGCCGACACCGAAATTGGTATGCGAATGTATGATATCCGGATTAAATTTTTTTATGATTACAAAACTTTTGATCCAGGTCGGTGTTGCCACCCGGTATTCTTTATATGTCGGCAGCTCAAAAGAAGGCACAAAATGGACCTTGATTTTCTCTTTGCCGAACTCTTCTAGAACCTTCTTTTTCTGGTTTCGTTTAGGTTGGGCCGTAAAAATTATTACATCATGCCCTCTTTTTTTGAGTTCTCCGGCATGGGTCTTGACAACAGAAACAACCCCGTTTGTCTGGGGCAAAAAAGTATCGGTAAATATAGCTATCTTCATATGTTTTTTATGGGCCGCTTGAGCCCATTCTCTCTTAAAATGCTTTATACATTTTAACTTTTTTACCCTTGAAAGTAAAGGCGATTTGAGTTGTGAAAACAACCAAAAAACTTCCATTTAAGGAGATTATAATGAGCATATGGCAATTTATATCGGCACATCGGGGTTTTCA
>JAJYFH010000048.1 GCA_021791015.1 bacterium
GCCTCGCTCATTGACCCAGCATTTGAAAATGTACTGTCAGGAATAATATAACTGTTATTCAATGCTGCCTCTGCCGGTTTGCCTTGAAAAAAGAAAAGCCCTCCCATAAATAAAGCAAGGAGTGCCAGGGAATAGCGCAATAATTTTCGGTGTTTAAAACTTTGTTTGTGTTTTCGGTCTTCCATAAATTGGTTGAGCTTAACTAACATAAATCATGATAATCTTAAAGTCAAGTTTGGACAAGCATAAATGAGATGGTGGATTTTGTATGGCTCTCTGTTGCGATAAGTGTGGTAAAATGATACATTCAAGACGCATAATTTAGGTTTGTATGAAAAAAGTTGCAATCATAATAGTGAACTATAATGGCAAGAAATACCTCCGTGGTTGTCTTGCCTCACTTAAAAATCAAAGTTTCAAGGACTTTGACATTTTTTTAATTGACAACTGTTCAAGCGACGATTCTTTAAAAGACATTAAGGATACCGAGGTAAAACTAATAAAAAATAAAAAGAATTATGGCTTTGCCGAAGGCAACAACATCGGAATGCGCCAAGCCATTAAAGAAGGCTACCAATACATTGCTTTGGTAAATTTTGACACCGAAACCGACGAAAAGTGGCTAGAAAAACTCGTTGAAAGAATCGAGACAGACTCCGGTATCGGCGCAGTGCAATCAAAGGTTCTGCTTGCAGGCTCAAAGCTTATAAACACAACCGGAGGACATCTGCATTTTTTAGGGTTTAGCTATTGCAGAGATTACAAAATGCCAGACACATTCAAAAATGTCGATGATATCTGCGCCGCCAGCGGTGCCTCAGTCCTCTTTCGATCAGAAGCATTGAAGAAAATAGGCCTTTTCGACAAAACATTCTTTATGTATCTAGAAGATACTGACATTTCTTGGCGCCTTAAGGAGGCCGGATACAAACTGATTTTTGAGCCAAATTCAGTTATCTACCACAAATATGCATTTTCTAAAAATAAAGACAAGTTTTATCATTCTGAGAAAAATCGAATAATTTTTATACTCAAAAACTATGAACTAAAAACTATACTTTTACTGCTTCCGGCGTTTCTTTTTACTGAGATATTGATGATTCTTTATGCCGCTTTTGACGGATGGTTCACCCAGAAAATCAAAGGATATATATTTGTGATAAGGCACTTCGGAGAGATCATGGCTTCTAGGCAAAGGGTACAAAAAATCAGGAGAGTGCGGGACAAAGAACTAAAGGGTTATTTCTCATATAAGCTTGCCTTTGATGAAGTGAGCAATCCCCTCTTTGTCCCCCTTAATCTATTTTTCAGATTTTATTGGTTTTTGGTTCGAAGTTTTATCTGACTCCAGTTTTCTGATCCGGTTCTCAAGAGATGCTTGCTCCTGAATGAGTGCAATGATTCTGGTTGAGTGGTGAGACACAACGACAGATAGCATTAGTGTTATTATAAGCAGGAACATTAAACCGGCAATAAATCCAAGCGACGGCGGGTAATAGACGCCAAACATTCTGGAAAATTGCTCAAGCAATCCTGGCCATATGGAAAGGACTACTAACACTATGGGCACCAGCAGCCATATTAAAGAATATTTTTCTCGCAGATGCTTTCTGCGAACAAGGTCTATAACAACAACAAAAAGCAGAAGACTAAAAAGCAGCATCAATCCCTTTATTTCCGACATCAGATTCCCCTTATCTTACTTATTAAAAGCGAATATATAACCTTTATCATATAATATGCCGATTTGAAAGAAGTAATCGAAGATTTCCCGTGTTCCCTATGCACCATCTCAGCCGGAATTTCTTTGAATTTTAAGCCGGCATTGTCCAGATAGACCAAAACTTCCGGCTCCGGATAGTCCGAGGGGTAATATTCTGCAAACTTTTTAATTATTTTTTTATTTGCGATTCTGAAACCGGATGTAGCATCCGTCACCTTCTGATGAATCAAAATTTTAATCAAAAACTCAAAAATAATAATACCTAGCCTGCGCAGAAAGGATTGCTCATAATTCGTCTTCTCCAAAAAACGGGATCCGATAACCATATCGGCCTTTTCCTTTTCAATCTCTTTGATCAGTTTGGCAGCTTCTGCCGGATCATGCTGACCATCTCCGTCAGTCTGCATGGCATAATCGTAACCGTTCTCGTATGCATACTTGTAGCCTGTTTGCATAGCACCGCCAATGCCAAGATTTATCGGTAGATTTATGAGATTGACACCAGGAATCGCAGCCACAATCTCACCCGTTCTATCCGTAGAGCAATCATTTACCACTAGAATGTCAGCCATAGGCAAATGTTTTTTGATGCTGTCTGTGACCTTCTCTATCGCCCCTTCCTCATTGTAGGCAGGGATAATAATTAAAAGCTTTTTGTTCTTCATAAGGTAGCCCCATTTTAGCACAAGACAATGAGGCTTTACAGAGTAACCTCGCGCATACTGTCATTCGAACGTTGCTCACTGCCAAAGTACAACTCATGAGGAAGCCACGTCTGACGTGGCGGGAATCAAGTCAATGAAAAGAGTTCTTCGGCTCGCTGCTAGCACAGTATCGGTCGCAGCAACAAGAGTGCTGGGGGTACTTTACAGGTATAAAATTATGGAAAACTATGGCTTGCTTTGTTGGCATCCTCAGCTGTTGCCTTTAGGCTGGAGCGGAAATTGTGCACATTTGGCGGAACCGTAAAATGCAGGGTTATTTCCGCCTTGGCTCCTGGTTCCAAATCACCGACCGTATAAGGCAGCGGGTCAAAAATAACGACGCCATTGGTTCCAACAGCATCAGTTATCTTTGCGTTATATGCAGGGTTATTTCCGCTATTTATTAAGGTATATGTCACGGATAATTTACGTGCCTGATAATCCGCTTGGCTTGCCCAAAAAGCATGCCCGCATTTTAGGGTTAGGGATATATCAATATTGCCAACCGGTATGCTCGCCAAGGAATCAATCTTACGCACATCACTCGGGTAATAGAAATCACCGTCCGGCGCAATAGTATCAAAACTCGGCACATACCACCTTGTGCCATTTCTCATTACCCACAGATCGTTTGATCCATCCTCTTGCAAAAGAACATCATCGTAGGTGTCCGGCCAGTTGACATCGGGAATATTTCTTCCAATTGGAATCAAATTTAACCAATCATCGGGTGGAGTATAAACTAGGCCCCAGTTATAATGTCTTTGGTTGAAGGTTTCTGCGTTTGGAATGCCCCTACGCTTTCCGCGTTCAATTACAAAAATTACACCTATTTTATTTCTAAATAAGTCCCCTTCATTATAAATTGGCGGACCAATCACGATAGAATTAATTTCTTCATCGGATACTATCCTTATATCCGAAGGATAATAAAAGTCTCCATCTTCATCGGTTTGGTCCATGCTTGAGAGTAAGTGTCGTTGTCCATTTTTCATTACAAAGACAGCATTTGTAGAACCTTTAAGCAAAACATCATCATGGGTGTCATTCCATAACACATCAGGCATCATTCGCCCTATAGGAATCATGTCAACCCATACTGCGGGAGGGGTGTAAATTACATGCCCACTATACCCTCTGGCATTAAATGTGTCCGGATTAGGAATACCCCTGCGCTTATTTCTTTCAATAACATAAACTGTGCCCAACCTAACAAATAAATCCCCGTTATTATAAATGGGAACACCAATCGGGTAAGTGCTCAATTCCGTGTCTGAAATTTCTCTTATATCGGATGGATAATAGAAATCACCATCGGCATCAAACTGATCCATATTAGAGATTAGGTGTAGCTGTCCATTTTTCATTACAAAGACAGCCGGTGTCGAGCCTTTTAGCAACACGTTTTCGTGATTATTCGGCCACCAAATATCAGGAACTTGCCTTCCAAAAGCAAAACTATTTAACACAGAATCATCAACCACTTTTACATCTCCCCCATATCTCGAGTTTAGGCGCAAGAGAGTATCCGTATTTGGTATCCAGCGCTTTTTGCCGCGCTCAACAAAAAATATGCCGGCGCCAGACCCCTTTATACGGTCATAATCATGTATATCGCTGGCAGTTATCGCCGTTGACCCTTTGGGATAAATGAAATTAATCCCGCTTTGCCAAGTCACCCAGCGAGTGTCTTTTTGGTGATAATAGGACCAATTGTATTCGGAAACTAAAAATTGCCCGTTTGCTCCTGTTTGTTCCACATAAGCAACATGCCCCTTGTCTCTTGCTCCACCGATCCATTTATCCCAGACGGCAACCGCTCCTGTCTTTGGCGTCGTGCCGGTTGGAAATCCGCTGTGCTGAGCCATCCAAATCCATTGATACGCATCTCCGTCCAGACCAAAATCAGAGCCTTTCGGCAAGGGGCCATTTGCTTGCGGCCATCTCTCCCAAGCCCACCACACACATTCTCCGGGAATGGTTGAGGGGTTCGGTGAATAAGCTTTCGCAAAAGAAAAAACTCCCGCAAAATACGTGGCGCAAAATACGAGTAAAATAATAATGCCCTTTAATTTATTAGGCACCTACCCTCCTGCTCTAACGCTTTCCATCATATCACAAAGTACTTATGCTTAGTCAATATTTTTCTTTGCCTAGTTGTAAAAAAATGCCTTTTCCGCTATGCTTTGCTGGTATGAAGACAAGCATTATAGTACTGACATTCAACGGATTAGAGCTTAATAAAAAATGCATTGATTCTGTTCTGAAATATACAGACTCTGATTTTGAATTGATAATTATCGACAATGCCTCTAAAGATGGCACGCCGGAATATTTAGAAAACCTGACAGATTCGCGCATTGAAATAATGTACAACAAGAAAAACGCCGGTTTTGCCAAGGGAAACAATCAGGGCGCTAAGAAAGCCACCGGCGAAACATTAGTTTTTCTAAATAACGACACGGGAGTCACTCAGAATTGGCTTTCGCCTCTCCTAAAAGCCCTTGAGGACAAGAAAACAGGCATTGCCGCCGGGAAGATGCTCTACCCCGACGGTAAAATACAGCATGCCGGTGTAGCCGTAAGCGATAAGGGCATACCTCGTCACATTTACAGAAGGTTTGATAGCGATTTCCTTCCGGCAAACAAGAAACGAGAGTTTCAGGCCGTCACCGGCGCCTGCATGGCTATAAAAAGAGATCTTTTTGAGAAAATAGGCGGGTTTGATGAGCATTACATAAATGGCCTTGAGGATGTCGACCTTTGCTTCGCGGCAAAAAAATTAGGGTATAGGATTATGTACATCCCCAAAAGTGTAATAATTCATCACGAAAGTGTTTCTAAGGACAGGTTCAAGCATGTCTACCGCAACATCGAACATTACAAAAGCAAGTGGCCGGATGTTACTCCGGACGAAGATCATATCTATAAAGAAGATGGCTTTGGCAGTCTATTTATTCTCAAACAGCACATAAATAACCGATATTTAACCGGCAACTATCTCGATAAAATGAAAACCGTACTTAAGAAAGCTCTAGGGAAGCCGGCCGGCTAAGCTTTGGCGACCTTTTGTGTGTTGCCACTAGGTAAGCCCCTGTTACAACCAGGGCAATTGAATTTATGAGAATAAAATTGTTGATAATGGCATCAACGGACCCGTTATTTGCATAAGAAACAACAAAAACCAAAACAGCCGCTACCGGCC
>JAJYFH010000049.1 GCA_021791015.1 bacterium
CAATTGACTTAACTCCCCATATTTTAAGAATAAGAGAGCAAGGAACGCTAATTCTATCTATGGCAGCGGTGGCTGAAAACAAATTTCAGGCACATATCGCAAAAGGAGGCGCCATATGGGACGTTGCGGCGGTGAAGCTTATTATCGATGAAGCTGGCGGTGTCGTTTTGGGTTTGGAAGGAAAAGAACTGAAATACGAAACAGATAATCTAAAGAAAAAATACCCTTTAATTTGCGGAAACCGAGAACTGGTCAAGGAATTGCTTAAATAACTATGAAAAAGAGGCCAAAATTACTGCTTATAGGTTCGATGACTCGTTCTGTTGCCAAATATGACGATGGTATACGGAAGCGTTTTGGTGGAGGCGTGGCTTATGGTGGCAGAGTTGCGGTGGCTCTAGGTATTACGGCAGAAATCATAACAATAGGTGCCGAAGATATAGAATCGGGCGTTGAAGAGTTGAGATCTCGGGGCATTAATATCAGGAGAATTCCCAGAAAAGTCAGTAACAACTTTTTCAATGACTATCGCGGAAAGCGGCAACTTAGAATGAAGAACTATATCAAAAAGCCAATTTCAAAAAGGGATTTCAAACAAATTCCTGACAGTGAGGGCGTTCTTTTCTTCCCCGGCTTCCATGAGATATCAAGTGAAACGCTAGACATATTTAAGGGTAAGACAATCTTTCTCGACCTTGGTGGACTAATTAGAGCATTTGGGGAACAAGACAGAGAAGGATACCACCTGGTAAATCAAGGACATTGGGATACAATCGATGATTATAGGAATAAGGTTGATGTTTTGAAGGTTAGCCATGAAGATTTGGAGAATATTAAATTTGATGAAAGCATAAACACTGATATAGAAAAAATGCAGAATTTAGCTGAGAGTGGCTTTCCGATAGTGCTCTTTACCAAAGCCGAGAAAGGGATGATTTTAGTTAGAAAGGGAGAATTACCTCTAAAAATCCCAACAGTTGCGGTGCAGGGGGATCCCGCCGGTGCCGGAGAGGTTTTTTCGGTTGGCTTTATGGCTAAATATTTAGAAACAATGGATCCGATGAAAGCAGCCGCATTTGGAAACGCCTGCGCCTCTCTCAAAGTTTCTGGCGAAGATTATAATTACGGCAAGGCCGAAGAAAGAGCAAACCAGATCTTATTGAAAGTGAAAACATAACTTTTCCGGGATTGATTTTTGAACTCAAATCGGCTATAATGGCAGTTGCTTCGATATTACAAAGACTAACTTTATGAGCAAGAAAGCTTTATACAGGACCGGTGACAACAGGGTTATCGCCGGGGTGTGCGGGGGGCTGGCCGAATACTTCAATGTGGATCCGGGAATCGTTCGTCTTATCTGGGTCTTGTTTGCCTTTGCCGGAGGAGCAGGCGTGTGGGCATATCTTGTGGCATGGATTATCATACCTGAAAATCCCAAAGACAAGCGCTCGCAGCTGGCAATGGAAGAAAAAGGCCAGATAACCAGGAAAGATAAAAAAGAACTGGTATCAGAAGGGTTTAAAATATATGGCAGAAGCCCGTTTTTCGGCCTGATACTTTTAATTTTAGGAGTAGTATTTCTAGCAAATAATTTTTTCCCGGAGTTGCGGCTTGATAAGTATTGGCCGCTTATCCCGATCGGCCTTGGTGTAGTATTAATTTTCTCAAGTTATAATCTAAAAAGATGAAGATATATCCTTTCAGAGTGGCAATAGGATTTTTGGTGGTTTTCTTAAGCATTATTCTCTTTTTAACCACGGCGCACTTTGTCTCTTGGAGCATCTGGCTTTATGTGTGGCAGCTTTGGCCCTTTGTTTTTGTGATTTTTGGCACAGCGTTCTTAATGAGGAGATGGAAACTGAACTTTTTGCTAGGGACCACCATTTTCCTGATGATTTTCGCCCTCATGGGAGCTGGCCTTTGGATCACATGGAAAAATCAATATTTCAACACGGACAGATTTACAAAACTAAACGGCAGCAACATCACCGAGACAAAGGTTGCCAATGAGATGCCAAAGAAAATTGATCATGCGGACGCGAGAATAATTTTCGGTTCCTCCAAAATACAACTCGGCGCAATGGATGATGCAAACAGCAATTTGCTCTACAGCGGCACTCATAGATCGAACTTTTTCACTATGAATGAGAAGCTGGAGACAGTTGGCGACAAGGCAAAGCTGACCTTAAAAACCTCCCCTTGGATCAAAAAACCCTTTGATTCAAAAGGGGTGAATGAGCTGAATATGAATTTTTCTCCGGAAGTGCCCTACTCCTTTGACATTACAACGCAGGCATCAGAAATCGATCTCGACTTCCAAAAACTGAGGGTTTCAAACCTTGATCTTGATGCCGGCGCGTCAGATATAAATGTTAAATTTGCGGCCGACTTAAGTACAAATGTGAAAATAAATGCCGGCGCCAGCACGGTGAAGCTCTATATTCCCAAAGATTTAGGCGTCAAAATCCACACGCACTCGGTGCTTACTCTAAATAACTTTAAAAAATACGGTTTAGAGCAAAAAGATGAAGACTACGAAAGTTCGAACTTGAAAGAAGCAAAAAATAAATTGAACATTGATCTCTCATCAGGAATTTCCAGGATAGAGCTTTTGCCTGAGTAAATTAGAAAATTGGGCTTGCATTTGTTATAATGTACTCGTATTCGTCATGAAAACTATCAAGAGAAATAAATCAAAGAAAGAAACCCTGCCTAAAATTTCAAAAGCGGATTTGCATGTCCACTCAAGTTTTAGCGATGCAAAGGCTACGCCGGAAGAAATAGTTGACTGGGTCCATACAAACACTGACCTTACCATGATAGCCATCACGGATCATGATGAAATAGATGGTGCCTTTGAGGCCAGAAAAATTGCCAATGAAAAGGGTTATGATCTGGAGGTGGTTATAGGCGAGGAGGTGACTGCCGTTGAGGGCCATGTAGTTGGCTTATTTTTGAAGAAAAAAATCGAGCCGGGCATGAGCGCCAAGGATACAATTGAAGCAATCCACAAGCAAGGAGGAATTGCTGTTGCCGCGCACCCTTTCTTTCAGACACGCCTAAGAACGCTTAGAGGAGAACAGGTGGACGGTGTTGGCGGAGTAACCTTGATCAAGGAGAATTTCGATGCCGTAGAAATAGTAAACGCTACGCCATTTGTCACCGCGATAAAAGAAGGCCAGCGGGCGAAGTATTTAAACAGAAAGCTTCTCTTGAAGGCTGAGGTTGGCGGTTCCGATGCGCACACAAAAGAAGCGGTCGGCGTGGCATTCACGATATTTGAAGGGAAGACGGCTGCGGATTTGAAAAAATGCCTTAAAGCCGGGAGCACCCATGCATACCGGGGTAGAATGAGTGCGTCAGGTTTGGCAAAATACCTAATCTTTTGCGTGCCTCATGTTGGAAAGATCGGCTACACTATCATGCGGCGCGGTTTTTCCCCAAGAGAACCGGACATTATTAAAGTACCAAAGGATTTCAGATGACAGAAGAAGCAAAAGCCTTATTTATTCTGCCTCATTATGATTTTTATGATGATGAGTATTTTGAGCTAAAAAAATTACTTGAAGAAAAGGGTATAAGGACAGAAGTCTGCTCGACTCACGCAAGCGAAGCGCAGGGTCGATTTCGAAAGCTGGTTGAGCCTGAGTTCTTGCTGCAAGATGTCGAGAGCGAAGATTACGATGTGTTTGTTTTTGTCGGAGGCGAAGGAGCGAGCGAACTGCACCATGATGTCGACATTCAAAACCTCGTAAATGAGATATGCACCGAAAGGAAACTTATTATTCTCTTTGATGAAGCAGTGCCTATTCTATATTACGCAAATGTCATTGATGGCAGAAAAGTGACTGCGCCGGAGCATTTGAAGATAGAACTTGAAGAAGGAGGAGCATACTATACAGGCAAAGGCATCCAGAAAGACGGTGAAGTGATAACGGCTTTTGACCATAGGTCTGTTTCCGATGTTGCTAAAGAAATCTTTAAATCTTTAAAGATAGAACAAAAAGCAAATGACGATCTTTAATGGCAAGGTAGAATTCGGATATTCTTCACTTGTAGATGGCAATCTTGATTTTCGCTTTGGCAAGCAGGATATTGTCAAAAAAAGACGGGAAGAATTCTTTGCGCGTAACCACCTCATTCCTCAAAAGAGTGTGGTTTTTATAGCCGAGCATGCCAACAAGATAGCTGAAGTAGGTCCGGAAGATGCGGGCAAGGGCGTCTTTTCTTCTAATGATCAATTTGTTTTAGACGGATTAATTACCAGATCAAAAGGCTTGAATCTTTGCCTTCTGGTTGCTGACTGCGTGGCTCTTGTTTTGTATGACAAGACAAACGGCATTTTAGCTCTCGTCCACGTGGGCAGCAAGAACCTTGCTTTAGGAACGGTTGGAAAAGCAGTTGAAAAAATGAGAGAGGCTGCCGATGGGCAAGAGGCTGAAATTGGCGCTGCTACTTCCCCCTTCATTAAGAAATGTTGTTATGATTTCTACAAAATTCCGGAACATCTGATAGGTTTGAAGGAATATTTCATCGAGAGAGACAAGCTATTTTATTTAGACACGGAGAAAGTTTTGCACGAACAATTACTGGCTGCCGGCCTCAAAGAAGAGAACATAGAGATAAGTAAGCTTTGTTCGTACCACGATAAGTTTCCTTCGCACAGAAGATCTGATGAAGCCGGCGAATCCGAATCCAGAATGTTGGTCTATGCAAAGATGATCTAAATTTGCTACAATAAAACCTCAAAAGGAGATGTGATGCCGGAATTACCAGAGGTCGAGACTATTAAAAATGACCTGGACAAAAAAATCGTGGGAACGAAAATTGTTTCCGTGGATGCCTTGTGGCCCGATATCGTCAAGGATATCCCATTTGAGGTTTTTTCCCGCCAGGTTCAGGGCGCAGAAATCATCAATGTTTCAAGGAGGGCGAAAAACTTGGTCATTAAGCTTTCCGGAGGGCTGAACCTGTTAATCCATTTGAAAATGACAGGACACTTTATGATTGCCGAGGATTCGGCCGAAATCTCCGAAGAAGGCAAATGGTTAAAGACGGAAAATCCGAATTTAAAAGAAGACCGCCAAAACCAATTTATAAGAATAGTTTTTCATTTGGATAATGGCAAGATTTTGGCCATGAGCGATATGCGAAAATTTGCCTACATTAAGTTGGTAGATGACAAAGAATTAAATGATTTCCTGGATGGCTACGGGCCCGAACCTTTCAGCCCGGAGTTTACTGAAGAAAAGCTAGCCGCCATCTTCAAGTCAAAAAATATCGCCGCAAAGAAGGTTTTGATGGATCAGTCGCTTATCGCCGGCATCGGCAATATATACGCCGATGAGATTCTTTGGGCTTCTCGGGTTCATCCCCTGTCGGTTAGCTCTAAATTGTCAGACAAAGACACCAAAGAAATTTATAAAAACATCAAGAAGGTTTTAAAATTGGCTATAGAGCGCCGAGGAACTTCAA
>JAJYFH010000050.1 GCA_021791015.1 bacterium
TACAATACGTATCGGCCGCATGAATCTTTGGCCAACAAAACACCACTACAATATTTAAATAGTTTAGAAGGATTTGAAGGTTCAAATTTAGATTTCAGTGTCCTAAATGTCTAGACCCTGCACCAAATCGCTTGACATTGGCATTTTGTGATATACTTTTGGTGTAATTATTTTTTGATAATTGAGAGGGGAAAATGGAACCAAACGAAATGAACGAAAAACCAAAGTTTAACTGGCAACGGTTGTTAATTACCGTCGGCATCGTGATTGTCACCGCTGGGGCAATTGGCGGTTCTACCTGGTATGTTATGAACCAGCAAGCAAAGAACGATAAAGCAAATACTGACAAGCAAGTATCTGATTTGCAGAAACAAGTTGCTGACCTCCAGAAAGCACAAACTAAAACCACAACTGCCACAACTCCAGCAACGACTTCAACCTCAAATAATTCAAATACTACTACAAGTTACACTAACGGCACTACAAATGTTTCTTTTTCTTATCCCAAGGACTACACCCTAAAAGACGTAACGAGCACACACGTTGGTTCAGGTGACCAATTTCCTTGGTATAACCAAACAGGTTTTGATATGGCGGAACTCCAGTTAACGAAAAATGGGGCAACAGTATTCGTCAAAATCATTGAATCAACAGATATGGACAAAGCACTGTCATCTATGGGCGACACCTCTAACAACAAAACAGTAGTTCAATATGGCGATTACTCAGGGTATGTTGCTACTGCCTATGGCACTGGTTATGTCTCAAAAAATATCGTAGATACCATAGTAGGTAAAAAGTATTCTATTGCAATTATGGCACCAGACCCAAGTTACTCAACAATGCTTGATTCAATCATAAGGTCGGTTAAATTTAACTAAAACTGGCAGATAACTACTAAAGGGAGATGCAATCAGGCACCTCCCTTTTTGTATAACCACCCTGGTTAATAGTTCGTAGATTCTTTGCTATATATCTTTGTGCACTGTGTCTATGGCGTTCTCGCCCAATTCAATCACTCTGCCATCGTCAGAAATCGCTTGTGTTGGTGATAGGTCCGTATCAGGTTCACTGGCAATTTCGCTGGCGAGTGACGATAGTTCGGCAAATCCGCCGTCAGTGTCTGGTTCCGGTGCTATTTGGTTTATTGACATATTTATTACCTCTTTAGTGACCATATTTTACCACAAAAACGCTACAGTCGGACTTTGATGTCGTCGTCCATATACAATCCCTCGGTGCATAGCAACTGGCGGAACGATTCGTTCAGGGCAAATACCGACCTGACATTATTGGTGATATAATCAAATAGTTCGTATAGGGTATTAGTTGCCCCACCAATAATTGACCCTGAAAAATGCCTGCTATTAAGGCATTTTTTATTTTACAAAATCATGAACCCCGGCTGGGTTTGAACTTTTCTCGTCATTTGACAGAAAAAACCCTTGCAGGAATTATGTTTCATGTACATAATGTGTCTTAATAGGACACAATATGTACAGAAAAGATGAATTAATGAAGAAATTCTCCAAATCACTTGGCAATACCGAGGCTAGGCTTCTTTCCTCTTTGGCAGCGCAAGGAAAGACCGTCTTTACTCTACCCGAAGCCCAGGAGACAGCTGGCGTCTCTGATTACGCGATACGCCTTATACTTAGTGGCCTTGTTAAAAAGAAATGGCTGATCCGACTAACAAAGGGCAAATATCTAATCGTGCCATTCGAAGCCGGCGAAGAGGGAGAGCACACGGAGAACTGGTTCGTGATAGCCAAGAATTTAATCGAACCTAAGCCCTACTATCTTTCTCACTACAGCGCTTTGGACATTCACGAGATGCTCACACAACCGGCGCTCACTGTTTATATCAGTACACCTGTCAGGAGAATACCGAAAAAGATTCTTGGGGCAACCTTCACTTTCATCTACACGAAAACAAATTCATTATGGGGACTTGAAGATAACTGGGTCACTCCTTCTCAAAAAGTGAGAGTCAGCGACCTCGAAAGAACCATCATCGACTGTCTCGACCGACCTGATCTTTGCGGCGGTATCAGTGAAGTCGCCAAAGGCATTTGGTCAAAGCGCAACGATATTAATTATCACAAACTAGTTGATTATGCGCTGAAATATCATAAAAAGAGTGTCATCAAAAGGCTTGGATTTATCCTTGAAACATTTTCACTTAGCAAAGAATCGCTTCCACGGCTACAGAAGGAAATTACAAAAAGTTACACGTTGCTCGATCCGTCACTTCCCGCATCAGGCAAATTCAAAAACATGTGGAAGGTGAGAGCCAATTACGAGCCAGATGAATTAGTGGAAATAACGAAAACATAACATGATCCCACAAGCAGAGATTTCCAAATTAGCGTTTCGCGAGGGCATGAGTGACAAGGTAATCGAGAAAGACTATGTCATCACCTGGATTCTTTTAGCTTTGGCAGGTTCAGAGCTTGCAAATTCTTTGGCTTTCAAGGGCGGCACAGCGTTAAAGAAGATCTACTTCCCTGATTATCGATATTCTGAGGACCTCGATTTTACACTCACACAAGAAATTGCAAATGAGGTCATTCTTCAGAAACTGGATCGAACCTTGGAAAGATTAGCGAAAGAGCAAGGCTTTCAATTTGCCGTACCTGCAGAGAAGGTCGAGGAACGTGAGGATAGCATAACGGCTTACATAAACTTTGTTGGACCATTACAGGCAAGGCTGGAATCAAGAAATATCAAGGTCGATTTCACTCTTTCCGAGAAATTGATCTTTCCGATTGAACCCAAAGTAATCCATTCGCCTTACAGCGATGCTGTGATGCGAGCGTTCCCTACTTACTCTCTTGAAGAAATCCTAGTTGAAAAGCTTTGCGCCATCATCGGCAGAACTGAACCTCGTGATATTTACGATGTGAACTATTTGTTCGGGGTAAACGATATTCATTTTCATAAAATCCCAGATGCTTTTCGTGAGAAGGCGGAATTCAAAGGCTATGATCCGCACAAACTGAAGGAAAGTCTTGATGACAAGGAAGACAAATACAACCGTCTGTGGGAGAGCCGATTGAAGCATCAGGTCAAGAACCTGCCTCATTTGGAAGAGACAAGCAGGCAGCTTAATCGGAACCTCAGAAAACATGACCTCGTCTGACAGAGATAAGTCTTGCCAGAAATCGCTAAGAAATATTGAATATAGACATTAACTACTGAAAATATTGAACACTAATTTCGAAAAATATTGAGGAAAAAGTCATGACACAAGAAAAGAAATCAACTTTTTGTATGAGTTGATGTTATCTCAAAAAGAGCATGAACATGTCGTTTTTGAGATAACATGGGTAACTTCCATCACACAGCTTTTTAGTAAGAACTTACTAAATTCGGTAAATACCTGAAAAATGGTTTGAACGAACCAAAAACAAGGTAACATTTTGATAAAAAGGTAAAATGTGAGATAATAGGACGGCCATGGAAGATGAAAACCAGATGATAGATGAAGAAGATATGCTGGAAATTCTAGCCGAGCAGAATGACCCTGAGTTTCAAAAAGCATTGGCCCAGAGTGAGAAGGAGTTTGAACGAGGGGAAGTCGGAACAGAAGAAGAGCTCTTTGAGATTCTTAGACGGAAATAAATATAAACCTGATCATCGTTAGCACATTTCTATGCTAGTCGGCTTAATTTTACCAACTCCCTGCTCATAGGTTCAAACGCTGGTTACGCGAGTTTCTTCTTGCCTGGTTTTTCAAGCTGATCCAAGATGGAATAGTTCAAATTACGCACGATGGCGTCCACCAAACTTCGCCACTTTCTGTGGCTTCGCTTGGCGAGCCACTAAAATAAGAAAGAAGTTTGTCCAGCGTAGCTTTAGCGAAGTTGGACATTTAAAACAATATCCTGGCAGGGTAGCTCAGTTGGTTAGAGCGCAGGACTCATAAGCCTGAGGTCGTGGGTTCAATCCCCACCCCTGCTACCAAGAAAATAAAATTTAATTTAATAAAATAAATGATGATCACTATACTCGGCCTTGTGGCTGGCGCTTTAACGACATTCGCACAACTTCCACAGCTTTTAAAGATTCTGAAAACAAAATCGGTAGACGATATTTCAAAGGGAATGTATGTGATGCTCATAACAGGCGTTTCTCTGTGGGTGCTTTATGGCGTTCTTATCCGCTCAATCCCTGTCGTAGCTGCAAATGCTGTAGCATTGGTTCTTGTGGTAACAATTTTATTTCTTGATGTATGGTACGGCAGACGGATTTTGAAAAGTGAAGAAGCCGAATAGGCAATATGGTAAAATCAATTTATGCAAGATGAGTTTCTGGCCTTTGCCAAGGAAAATAATTTATTTGAGCGTGGAGACAGGATTTTACTAGGAATCTCAGGCGGTGTTGACTCCGCCGCTCTTCTTGATCTCCTATTAAAAAGCAAGGATAAGCTAAAAATTGAGATCTTCCTTGCTCATATTAACTATGGCCTTAGAAAAGAAGCGAATAAAGACAATGAATTTGTAAGGAATCTGGCCAAGAAATACAGCTTACCCCTTTTTGAGAAGAAAATGCATATAACCGGCGGAAATATCGAGGAGAAAGCCCGTGACATCCGCTACTCCTTCTTTAATGAAATTTTAGCCGCCAAAAAGTTGGACAAAATCGCAGTCGCCCATCAGAAAAACGACTTAGCCGAAACTATGCTTTTAAACCTTTTGCGCGGAACGGGCATTGACGGGCTGGCAAGCATGAGAGCAAAGTCAGGAAATCTGATTCGTCCCCTTCTCTTTGCATCACGCAGAGAAGTTGAAGCATATGCTCAAGACAACAGGACCGCGTATGTGGTTGATAAAACAAACGAGGATATTGCCTTCAGGAGGAATTTCATTCGCCATAAAATCATTCCCGCGCTTGAAAAGATTAATCCCGATTTTATCCAGACAATGGCCGAGGAAAACAAAATCTTTCAGGCCTTATTAGATTCCCAAAACAAAGAAGCGGATGCAGTTTTCGGGCGGATGGCAAGAATCCATAAACAAAGTGTTGAAATTTCTGTAAGAGAACTGTCAGATCTTGATCCGTATTTAAGGAGCCTGGTTTTTAGAAAAGCTATCAAGGTCGTGCAAGGAAACTTGAAAGGCATTTCCTCAAAAAATGTATGCGACCTAGAGAAGCTATCGCAGAAAACTTCAGGAACAAAGGAAATCCATTTGCCCTCCGGTTTGAAGGCTTCGCGTATTTATGATAAAATCATTATTGAAAAGGGACAAAAAAGCCTTTTAAAGACACCCAAAAAGGCCAAGTTGGTGTTTGGCAAAGAGACAAATTTCGGCTCTTGGCAGTTTACGCTGGCAAAAACAGAAAAATTTTCCTCCGCTAAAGACATAAGTTTAGTACAGATAGATATACAAAAGACGGG
>JAJYFH010000051.1 GCA_021791015.1 bacterium
ACATTTTTCTTAAAGCTATGCCGTAAACAAAAAGCACGTTTAGGATTGAGGCGAGCAAGACGAAAAGGCCGACCTTTGATAATAACGGCGAATATGAGAGGTAGTTCTTGCCAATCAATATTCTTATAACCAGCTGCGGTGAGACGAAAAAAACCGCAAGGATTATGCCGCCCAGTATCAGGCTTATAAACAAAGCTTTCTTGAGATTTTTGACATTTTCTTTTGCTTTGCCGGCAATCTTGATGGAAGGAATCAAGACAGCTGAAATTGCAAATGTTGAGAAGAAGATAATCCTTCCGATGGATGCGATGCCGCTATATAAGCCGGCGTCCGTTTCGGAAAAGAACCTTCTGACTATAATGACATCGCCTGAGTACAGAAGATTTATCGAGAAAAGAGCCAGGAAAATGAGGAAACCATACCACAAATCCCTTTTTAGCCTTTCGTCCTTAAATATCAGCTTGAAATAGTTTTCGCTGAGATGGTCCCGAAGCTTGATGTTTGTCCTGGCGCGATAACTTACGTACACGAGCGAAAGTAGTGTGGCAAAAACCAGGCCGAAAAGGGCTCCGTTTATAGTTATGCCGATATATATAAGCGGCAATGCCAAGATGAGCTTAAAAACAGCCGAGATAAACTGCGCTACAGACATATCGACAAACCGGTTGTTGGCCTGAAGCCAGCCATTTTTGATAGTAAAGGGAACATTTAGAACAAACATCACGGCTAGCGCCAAAAGCACCATCACTGAGCTGAATTTCAGATACGCATCAATATATGTGTTGAAAAGCAAGGCGACAAGAGACAGGCCCGCTACGATAACCAGCGCCGCCCCCTCCAACTCCTTGACGCTTTTTCTGGCGGATTCCTTGTCTTTCGTGTTGGTAAATATGTTTATGGTGATGTAGCCAAAAACATTTAAAATAATAGTCATCTGAAGAACTATAGTAGCTATCACCTGAACTTCGCCAAAGTCTTCCACCGATAAAACGCGGCTCATCACCGGGTAGTAGAGATAGTTGACCACGGCAACTATCAAAAGCCCCGAGAAATAAACAAGGCTATTTTTTATAAACGGGTCTTTTTGAGCTTTAGTGATTAGGTTTTTCATTGGTCTATAGAGCCATATATTCTGCCAGGGCTTCTTTCCAATCCCTTAGACTCAAGCCGGCTTTTTTGCTTTTTGAAAGATCGAGAGCAGAATATGCCGGGCGGGGAGCAATCTTTTTATCTTGATTGCCCTTGAAATATTCTTCTGTCGAGATGCCGGTAACCTTTGTGTCCTTGCCGGAAAGCTCAAATATTTCTTTGGCAAAGTCAGCCCAGGAAATGATCTCTCCGTCACCCGTTACATTATAGATTCCCGCCTCTGCGGGAATGACAGCGGAAGGAGCGGGAACGACAGGAAGAGGGGGCTGTTTTTTAATGACGTCGCGGATAGCTTTTGCCAAGTCAAGCGCATAAGTCGGCCTGCCAAACTGATCGTTAACGACCTTTATCCCATCCGTCTTGTCGGCTAGTTTAAGCATGGCGCCGACAAAGTTGTGGCCCTGGCCATATACCCACGAGGTTCTTAAAACATAGGCGCCAACGATGCTTCGAGCATCCTTTTCGCCTTCAAGCTTCGTTCTCCCATAGGCGCTTTGGGGATTTGGTTTGTCATCCTCTAAATAAGGGGCTCCCTTTGCACCGTCAAATATATAGTCGGTTGAGATGTAAATCATTTTTACCCCTGACTTTTTACACTGCTCTGCCAGAATTTTGGTGCCGAGGTGATTTACCTTGTCGGCAAGCTCGGGGTTTTCTTCGCAGCCATCTACATTAGTAAGCGCCGCGCCATGAACTAGCCAATCCGGCTTATATTCATTAAAAACTTTCTTAACCTGATCCTTATCTGTGATATCCATGGAGTCCGAGTCGGTCAAAAGAATATCTTCATTTTCTAAAACCTCGCTTAGAGCCGTCCCAAGTTGTCCGTATCCGCCTGTTATTAAAATTTTAGCCATTCTTTGGCTCCCAAACTTCAGGGATCACAACGTCCCATGTAAACTTAAGCTCATCTGTTGGATCATATATTTCTGTTTGAAAATTAACCACGATAACCTCAGGACGCGAAAGCGCCTTCCATCCATGCATGATGCCGTTTGGTATTTTTATAAGTCTTGGCTGGCCCATTCCCAAAATAATGGAGTTTACCTTACCAAAAGTTGGTGAATCTTTTCGAGTATCCACCAAAACAACCTGAAGCTTGCCCCTTGTAACTGTAAATTGATCAATGTGAATCTCGTGCAAATGCCAACATTTGGTCACGCCGTAATCTGTGGCGCTTTGATAGCAATGCTTCGGCACCATAAAGTTTTCTTTTTCTACCCAAGGTAGGCTCCAAAGTTCAATGACATCGCCCCGTCCATCAATTATTGACTTCAGATCCTTAACGATTACGCCGTCAATTAGATCTCTTGAAACTTCGAATTTTTGCTTTTTAAGCCACTCTTCAGTTACGTGTTCGGTTATTTTCATAGTCTACCTCCGTATTGTTTTTCATAATATTTTTTATACTCACCGCTTAAAATGTTTTGGACCCACGCGGCGTTATCGAGATTCCATTTAATAGTTTTCTCAATTCCTTCTTCAAAGGTTACTCTCGGCTTCCATCCGAGTTCGTTCTGAATTTTAGAGAAATCAATAGCATATCTTCGGTCATGGCCCGGCCTGTCTTTGACATGTGTCATCAAGCTCTTTGGTTTACCCAGATTTTCGAGAATAGTTTCGGCCATTTGGATAATGCTTTTCTCGCTGTCTCCGCCGACACAGTAAGTTTCTTGGGCTTTTCCCTTCTCCAAAACCAGGGCGATAGCCTCGCAGTGGTCGTCAACATATAGCCAATCTCGTATATATTTGCCATCTCCATAAATTGGCAGTGCTTTATCTTCTCTGGCGTTTGCCACAAAAAGAGGTATCATCTTTTCCGGAAATTGGTATGGGCCATAGTTGTTCGAACAGTTGGTAATCGTAAAATCAAGCCCATATGTATCACCATATGCCCGAACCAAAAGATCGGAAGAAGCTTTTGAGGCTGAGTATGGGCTGTGGGGGTCATAAGGAGTTTTTTCGTTGAATTTCCCGCCGTTTAAATCAAGGGCCCCGTAAACTTCGTCAGTTGAGACATGGTGAAACCTCTTGATATTGTTTTCCAGCGCCGCCTGAAGCAAAACTTGAGTGCCAACCACATTGGTGGTCACAAAAACCCCCGGCTCAAGGATTGACCGGTCCACATGCGACTCGGCCGCAAAGTGAACCACCATATCGACCTTTTTCATCAGTTCATTCACGAGCTTGGTATCACAAATGTCACCCTGCGCAAATTCATATCTCTTGTCGTCTTCTATGCTTTTTAAACTCTCGAGGTTTCCGGCATAAGTAAGTTTATCGAGATTAATAATCTCCCAATCTCGATTTTTCAAGACCCAATGTATAAAGTTTGCACCGATAAAGCCGGCGCCGCCCGTCACAAGTATTTTCATTTTTTGCTCCCGGCTTTTGCCTTTGCTTCCATTATATTTCCGGCTCGTAGCAAACTGTCAAAGGTTCCTGCGTCTTCCCAGATGCCGTCAATGAGATTGACCTGCAGTTCTCCGTTCCTTAAATATATGTTATTCAAATCCGTAATCTCTATTTCCCCCCGATCTGATGGCTTTAAGTTCTTGGCATACTTTATAACCTTGTTGTCATAGGAATAAATGCCAACGACAGCATAATTGCTCTTTGGCTTTGCCGGCTTTTCTTCGATTGAGAGAGCTTTGCCGTTTTTGTCAAAGTCAACCACACCGAAACGCTCAGGATCGTGGACTTCTTTCGCAAATACGGCTGCCCCACCCTTAAACGCCTTGATGTGGCCGCTAAAATCGTGGTCAAAAATGTTGTCGCCAAGAACCAAGGTAACGTTGTCCTTTCCTATAAAGTTTTCACCGACTATGAATGCGTCCGCCAAGCCTCTCGGCTTGTCTTGGATTTCATAGCTAAACTTGACACCAAAGTCTCTGCCGGAGCCAAGCATATTCATAAAGTTGCCGGCATGTTCCGGCGCAACTATTATTAAAATATCCTTTATCCCCGCACCGACCAGAGTCTCAATCGGATAATATATCATCGGCTTGTTGTAAACCGGCAGCAGTTGCTTTGTTATAACCTTTGTAAGCGGCCTTAATCTTGTGGCCCTTCCCCCTGCAAGTATAATTCCTTTCATTTTTCTCCTTTTTGTCATTCTGGCCTGCCTGCCGGCGAGGCAGGCTTGTCCAGAATCACTTCTTTTAAGTATTTTGTAAACTCTTTGCTTAGCTTTTCGTGTTTTAGCGCGTAATTTACGGTTGCTTTTAAAAATCCGAGTTTGTCGCCTGTATCCAGCCACTTGCCTTCCAGTATTTTACCATAAAGCGCTTTGTTGTTTTTTAAAAATATGTCGAGTGCATCGGCCAGCCTGATTTCTCCGGATTTTCCTTCTTTCATCCCGGCAAGAATATCAAAAATATCCTGGGTAATTATGTATTTGCCGACTGCGGCCAAGTTGGATGGAGCCTCGCTCGGGCTTGGCTTCTCAACCAGTTGGTTTACTTTGTAGATATTTGTTTCCACTTCCCTGCCATCGATCACACCGAATTTTTTTACTTCATCCTCCGGCACTTTGGCAAGACCGATAATTGGTTCGTTATATTCTTCAAAAGCTTCTATTAATTGCTTTGAGGCGGGAACCTCGCTGTCATATAGACAGTCGCCAAACATTACAAGAACCGGTTCATTGTTTAGAAGATGCGCTGCCTGCAATATGGCATGCCCGTCGCCAAGCGGCAAAGGCTGTCTGACATATGAAAATTTGGCAAGTCCCGGAATCTCCTGAACAGCTTCCAGTAAATCCTTTTTATTTTTTTCGACCAGAGTATCTTCAAGCTCATAGGAAACATCGAAGTGGTCTTCGATAGCTCTTTTGCCGCGGCCGGTGACAAAGACTATTTCTTCAATGCCGGAAGCCACAGCTTCTTCCACCAGATATTGTATAGCCGGCTTATCGACTATCGGAAGCATTTCTTTTGGCATTGACTTGGTAGCCGGCAAGAACCTGGTGCCAAAACCGGCTACCGGCATCACTGCTTTTCTAACTTTTTGTGTTTGCATATACTACTGCTTTTTTGTGATAAAAATTCTTCTAGCCTGCCCCACTCCTTCCGAATAGCTTGAGATACCCGCGTCTTTTGAGGCTCGCTGATGCGCCAGCATGCGTTCATATGCATTCATTGGGGGGAGCATTTCTTCCATTCCGGTTTCTTTGACCTTTTTGGCCGCATCATCAACCATTTTTTCTATTCTTTTTTCCTTGTCGCGCAA
>JAJYFH010000052.1 GCA_021791015.1 bacterium
CAAACCCCGGATAAAATCAGCGCCAATGCCTGTTGCCTCAAGAATCAAAACTTCCTTAGAGAAGGATATAATCCGAAATTCTTGTTGTTCCCTTTTTAGAACCTCCAAGATTTCAGCAACAGATAAGGCTGTATTTCTGCCTAAAATGAAGGCATATTTTTTCATCCTAAAAGTATTACTCCTACCACACTCAATGCGGCTGCAATTATTTTTTTTGGTATTTGCTCTCTTTCTCTTAAGAAAATGGCAGCTAAAATAACTACTACAATCGTTGTTGTTGGGCTGATGGAAGATATCTGGGCTGCATTTCTCCCGATTTGATAAGCAATATATATTGATAACGTTGCAGCAACATCAAAAACCACAGCCGGACCGATCCTGGCTAGAGCCTGCCTCTCCAGAAAAGTTGAGATATTTATTTTTCGCCTATAAATAACTCCCGTTAAAAGTCCAGGGATCAAAAATGCCAAAAAAGTAAATGTAAGAGCATCAAATGACCTTAATATGTAAGCATCATTAACAAAAGCCAAACCAAAAAGTATGGCAGTCAATAAAGCATATAGCTCCCCCTTGCTAAACTTTATCTTTGTATTTTTCCATGTCACCATTAGGGCAGCTATAAGCACCAAAACCAATCCCACAACTTGAGTGAAAAGAAAATTCTCATTAAGCAGGGCAATGGCGGCAACGACCGCAGTGACAGTGCTAATCTGATAAATAATTGAGAACTCAGACACTTTAACCTCTTTCAGCGCCTTATATCTACAAATATTTCCGACTCCATGTAGTAGAATCATTAGTGCAAAACTCAGCCAGAGCAAAAATATGCCCGAAAGATCAAAGCCTCTAATCAGAACAACAACTCCAAGAAGTATACCTGCTAAAACTTGCAAAGTAACAGAGAGGGATATAGGATCTACATTTTTCTTCTTCGCTATAGATCTTTGCAATAAGGAAGCAGTGGAAAATGCGAAGATATATATAAATAAAGCTATTTGCCAGCTCATATCAACACTTTCATGTTCCAACTTCTGTCAGTTTCAGCGAGTACACTTGCGACACATGATTGTCGTCCATGGAGACGCCGTAGATAACGTCGGCTTTCTTCATGGTTTCGCGGTTATGGGTAACAACGATGAACTGGGTTTTGTGAGACAGGGTCTTCAGTATTTCTAAAAATCTCTCCGTGTTTGTCTCATCAAGAGATGCATCAACTTCATCGAGTACGCAAAATGGACTCGGATTTACGCTTAAAATAGCAAAAAGAAGCGCGATCGAGGTCAGAGCCCTTTCTCCTCCTGAGAGTGAATTTAAAGATTGGTTTTTCTTGCCGGGCGGCGTAGCCGATATCTCCACCCCAAAGTTCCCCTCCTCATCTGTTTCTAGATTTAAGGCAGCATTGCCCCCGCCAAAAAGAATTTTGAAATATTTGGTAAACTCCTCTGAAATTTTTACAAATGTGGTTTTGAACTGTGTCTTGATGCGCGCGTCTAACTCTCCTATAACTTTCAATATGTCTTTTTTTGCCTTTTCCAAATCCTCATACTGTTCACGCAATTCACCAACCCTCCCCTCCAGCTCTTCAAACTCTTCCCCGACAAACTGGTCGATCTCGCCGAGCGCATACATGTCCTTTCGAAGGCGCTGGATTTTTGGCATCAGATGGTCAAAGTTCCCGCCTTGCAGAGGACTGTCCTCTGCAAGGGTCAGACCCTTGTAAAATGTCTCGCCCAGAAACTCATGGATTTCGTCGCGCAAATCTTCCTCGCGCGTCTCTACCTTTGCCAGATCAATATTGAAAGCGCCAATTTCTTCTTGAACACCCGCGAGCTCTCTTCTCCTTGACTTCTCATCTTCCAAAATCTTAGTATAGTCACCGGAAGCGCTTTTTGATGCCAACTCCTCCAGCTTAAGTTTTAACTCAGAAATTTCCTCGTCTATGCCTGTTTTTTCCCGGTTTAACTCGGTAATCTTTTTCAAACCTCCGGCTTCCGGCTCTTTTAAACTGCCTATCTTGGCAACTGTATCTTCTAATTGCTTCTTTAAGCTCTCGGCCCGGCTTTTTGAATTCTTCAAGATGTCTTCCCGTGAAATGGATCTGACCCTTAAATCCTGAATGATACTGAGTATTTTTTCCTTATTTTGAACCAGCCCTTTTATCTCTTTTTGCTTGCTTTCAAGCAGGCTGGTGTCGGTATTCTGGCTTTTTTTGATGTCTTCTGCCAAAGCATCCAAGGCATTTGCTACACTTTCCGCCTCTTTTTTGAGTTTGCCGAAACTTTTCAGATCAGTGACGGAATTCATTTTTGCCACCACCAGCGAGTAATTTTTGTAAATCTCTTCTAGCTTTTTTCGGATGTCATCCTTGGTCAAAGACAAGCTTTCCCTCTGTATTTTCGCCAGAGTGTCATTTGAAAAAACAATTCTTTTGTCCAGCTCGGCAAGCTCTTTCTTGGCGCTATCAAGCCTCGCCTGATTTTCGCTGCCCTCCGTATTTAATCTGGCTATTTTTTCTTCTAACTCTCGGATGTCCCGAGAAATCCTATCTCTTTCACCGTGAAGCCCTTCCTTCTCCCTTGAGAATACGGACTTCGACGCTTGATTCTCAGCCTCTAATCTGTAAATTTGCCGCGCAAGATCACTGCTTTTTGTGGCAAGTAAGTCAATCTTCTCTCGAAGTTCTTTCTCCTTCTTGTCAGAACCCTCGGCTTTTAAACCTTTGGCGATTTTTGTTTCCAGGGCAGTAATTTCTGACTGCAAGCCGGACTCTTTCTTCTTAAATTCTGTGAGTTCCTTATGCAGCTTTTCTTTCTTGGATTGAATTTGAGAAAATACGCCCGAATAATATTTGCGGCTCAGCTCATCCAGCTCCTTCTCTATATCCTGCTTTTTTTGGTATTTTTTGAAGTTTCGCTCAGCCGACTTCAATCTCGGCTCTAGCTCATACAGGAGATCCTTGATGCGAATAATGTTTTTATCTGTTGAGTCTAGTTTGCGTAAAGATTCAGCGCGCTTGATCTCATACTGCTTCACGCCCGAAGCTTCCTCAAATAGCACCTTTCTCTCCGCCGGACCATAGAAAAGAAGAGAATCAACCATCCCCTGGCCGATCACCGTGTAAGTCGAACGACCAATGCCGCATTTGGCAAGCAGTTCCTGAATATCCAGTAATCTAACTTTTTTTCGATTTATAAAGTAGTCGTTATCGCCATTTCTGTACAATCTTCTGGCCACTTCGACCTCACTGAAGTCAATTTCGGCTGATTTATCGGAGTTATCAAGCGTCATCGAGATTTCGGTAAACGATCCTTTACCCTTCTTGGCACTGCCGAAAAAGATTATATCCTCGCCCTTTTTAACCCTGAGCAATTTGGAAGATTGCTCACCCAAAACCCAGCGGATGGCATCAGCAATGTTCGACTTTCCGCTACCGTTAGGACCAACTACGGCAGCAAAACTTTTATTTTTAGCATTTCCCACCTCCGGAAAATCCAAAACATTCTTTGAACCAAAAGATTTAAAGCCGACCACATTAATGCTTTTTAAATACAAGCGTCGTCCCTCCTGCTCCTACTAATATACTAATCGTACCAATCTACCAATAAGTTCAAGTTAAAATAACTGCCAACACAAGCAATTCGTAGATTAGTACCATTCATACATTGGTAGGTAATGGCTAATCTATTCTAGCACAAGGAAAATAAATCGGAAATGAAAAGTTACCTTGATGAGAATCTTTTATTTATAACTCTTGAGTGCGTCTTCGGCGGCATCTTGCTGGGCAAGCTGCTTCGAGGATCCTTTTCCTTCGCCTATTTTTCTTTTCTCCAGAAAAACACCAACTTTAAAGGTCCTTTGGTGGTCCGGTCCTGACTCTTCTAAAACATCATATTTGGGCGTTATGCTTTCTTTTCTTTGCGCCAATTCCTGCAATCTGCTTTTGGGATCTATGTATAGCTTTTTATCGATTATTTCCGGCAAACGCTTAATCAGGTTTTCGCTGATAAATTTCTTGGCAGATGTATAGCCTTTATCCATATAGATGGCGCCTATTACTGCCTCGAAGCAATTTGCCAAGATGAGCTGGCGCGCCCTGCCCTTACTTTTTGACTCGCCGCGTGACATGAAAAGGTAGTTCTCAAAGCCTAAATCCCTGGATGCGTCAGAAATGGTTTCGGTTTTTACCAAAGCGCTTCGCCAGTTGGTGAGGTCGCCTTCTGGATTGGGGTAATTTTTGTACAAATATTCTGTCACCACCAATTCCAAAACCGCGTCTCCCAAAAACTCGAGGCGCTCGTTGTGTTCTTTGTAATCAGAGTTTTCATTTAAGTATGAACGATGCACGAAGGCAGTTACCAGCAAGTTCTCATTGCTAAAATCCACCCCTATCTTCTTTTGTAGTTCCTTAAAATCTTTGACATTCATTGCTTTTAATTCCAAATTACCAATTTCTAATTTCTAATGAATGTCCAATTCTTAAATGCCTAATTTGTCATTTCCCTTTTTTGGGATTTGATTAGAAATTAGATATTAGGAATCAGACATTTTCTTCTTGTCATCCTCCGGATTGTACCTGTCACTTGCCCGGTAAACCGTACCCAAGACCCCATTCACAAACTTTGAGGATCTGGGTCCGCCAAAGGCTTTGGCAAGTTCAACTGCTTCATTAATAGCTACCTTTGGAGGAATTTCTTCTTTTGAAAACAAAAGTTCATAAACCGCCATACGCAAAATAGTCAGATCCACCAAAGCTATTTGTTCGATGGGCCATTCCGGCGCAGCCGGCCTTATGATGGCATCGATTTTGTCTTCGTTTTTGATAACACCCTTTGCGATATCTAGGGCAAACTGCTTGTTTTGCTCTCCGGAAGCAAACTCCCCGACATTTCTATCTACAACATCTTCTATTTTCTTTGTTTTATCGGCCTTTGCTAACTTCTTTCCATCCAGCTGAAACTCGCAAAAGGCTATTTCAAAGAGCGATTGCAATGAGATAATTCGTGATAGGTGCCGGTTCGATGCCATGTTTTATAAATTTCCAATTTCCAATGCTCAATTTCCAATCAAATCCTAATGCCTAATTTTCAAATTTCTAAATTTGTCATTGATTGGATATTGGTAATTGATTATTAATCATTTTCCTTCTTATTGTCCTGTTTTTTCAGTTTCTTTGCAAGGCCGGATTCCACATCGAGCACTTTTTTATCTCCGTAGTATCCGCAGGTCGTGCAGGCTCGGTGAGGCATTCCCATCTCGCCGCATTTTTTGCACGCAACCAGATTTGGCGCAT
>JAJYFH010000053.1 GCA_021791015.1 bacterium
GCTATCTCTGACTCCGCCGCGCTGTTGCCAAAGTCGATGAAGCCTGCGATATCATTTGCCGAAACACTGTATTTTTGGCTGCCGTCAGTGAGAGAAAAATTCTTTGAAAGAATCTCCTGCACTTCTGAGCGCACAAGCAATATGTCACTCTCCGTAATCAAAGGGTTTAGCGTTTTAACCTTGAGTTTGAAACTGGCCTTTTGGTTGCCTAAGCCGTTTTCTATCATCTCAACATTTTCGCCAAGCAGAATCCTTTTGCCGATACTTTCCTTTGTGGTCTTTATCTGCCCCTGCTGCATATAGATCGAGGCGTCTTCGACGGGCGTGTTTTCTTTTGTAGCAATGTTTATTAATACATTATCCAAAACGTCATGATTGAAGTTTACGGCAAGCGGCACATCGTTTTTATAATTTTTGATAGGATTTAAGTTATCATCTCGGCCAATCTGAAAGGCATTATCAATGGTTTTGGCCAAATCGTAGTTAACGGCCAGATTAGAACCAATTGGATACTGCTCATCCCCGGCAAGCGTGATTTTCTGCGGCGGTTTTACGGCTTTTGACAGCTTGACTTTAGCCTCATCTTTTGTCATTCCTCCGACATAGATGCCGGCAACCGAAATTCCAGGATAAATCCTATCTCCGTAGGCAAAAGAATTCACCGTTAGAAGCAAGACATAAACAGAGGCAACGACAAAGAAAGCGATGTATGCATACATCACCTTTCTATCCTCCAGCCAGTTTTGCTTCTTTTTCTTTGCCACTTTGTATATCGCCTCCCGGCGTTTTGTCATTCCCGCGGAGGCGGGAATCCAGTATTATCATGTAGTTTCCCGCCTCCGCGGGAATGACAGGAGAAGAAGACTACTCTTCCTTCAGTACTTCATTTAAAAGGCTCTGCGCTAATTCTTCCCGGTTCCTTAACGCTTCTTCTTCGCTTGCAACACTCAAAAAGACCACATCTCCTTCTTTTGCTGTATCCGGAAGCATATCTTTAGGAAGATTTATGTTTCCGGATCCAGTCTCAAGGATTGCTATTTCTCCGTCAAAACCACCTATTTTTGCTTTTGTTTTTTTCATCATAGCTTTGAATAAATTCTAGCACCGATTTTCCCTGCTTGTAAACCTTTAGTGCTATAAAAAAGCAATAGAACTTTTAGGATTGTGACGAAAATGGTAAAATGAAAGCAAGTAAGGAGAAAATTATGCCAACATTTGTCGTCGGCCATTTAAATAATGACACGGATTCAGTTGTGTCGGCCATCGCTTTATCATATCTGGAAAAACAACTGGGAAATGACTATGACCCGGCCATTGCCAGTCCCATAAATCGTGAGACTGAATTTGTATTGAAAGAGTTTGGGCTTGATACGCCGGAGATAATTCCGGATTCTGAAAAGAAAGTAATCTTGGTTGATCATAATGAACCATCGCAAATCTCACCCAATATCAAAATTGATGAGATCCAATGCATCATAGACCACCACAAGCTTGGGGGATTAAAGACGAGCCAGCCAATCAGCGTGAGAGTAAAGCCGGTCGGCAGCACCTCGACAATCATCGCCGGCATCTTTCAAAAGAAAGGCATAAAACCATCAAAGAAAATTGCCGGGATTTTGGCTGCCGGGATTTTGTCGGACACGCTAAAGTTCACCTCCCCGACTACTCACGAAGATGACAAGAAAGCCATTAAGGATTTAAATAAAATAGCTGAAATTGATATTTCTGCCTTCACCGATAAATTGTTTAAGGCAAAGTCCGACATTTCCGGCATGAAAATGAATGAAATAGTGGATTGCGATTACAAAGGTTTTGAAGCCAAAGGAAAAAAGTTCGGCATAGGAGTTTGGGAAACGGTGATACCGGAACCTGTCATAAAAAATCGGAAGGAAATTTTAGACGCGCTCAAAAAGAAAAAGGAAGCATGCAAACTGGACTTTATTTTCTTCGCCGTAGTTGACATTCTAAAAAATGAGTCAGTCATGTTTACGCCCGGAGAAAAAGAAAGCAAAATAATTTCAAAGGCTTATAAAACGGAGATTAAAGATAACCTTTCGGTATTGCCGGGTGTTGTCTCAAGGAAAAAACAAATGACACCGGATATAGAAAAGGCTCTTAGCTCTTAAGTAGAGTCTTAGCTAGGCTTGTGCTGGCGTGAAAGCATTAGAGAAATAGCTGCGATCATGCCTAAAGTCAGGGCAAACAGCACCAGCGAATTCCTTGGTGGCAGCTTTGTTGATAGCACCGCCACAACACCAAGAAGAATAGTTACGTAATAGATAAATGTGACGGCTTTTCGCTCTGTAAATCCTAGGTCGAGTAGCCGATGGTGCAGGTGGCCGCGATCGGCGATAAATATCTTTTTGCCATTTTTTGCTCTTCGAATAATGGCAAATAAAGTGTCAAATATCGGTATGGCAAGGATCATAATCGGCGCCAGCATCACAAATGTCGCCGCCACTTTGGTAACCCCCAAGATAGACAAGGCCGCCAAGGAAAATCCTAAAAATTGAGAGCCCGTATCCCCAATGAACATTTTTCTTTTCTTGGAAAAGTTGTGCGGCAAAAAACCTATTGTTGCAGCCGCCAAGATAAATGCAACTATCGCCACTTCTTGCCTTCCTTGGCCAAGCGCAACTATTCCCAAGACAACAGCGACTATCGACCCTACTCCGCCGGATAAACCATCTAATCCATCGATTAGGTTGATGGCGTTTGTGATACCGAGCAGCCAGAAAAATGTCAGTGGAATAGATAAAATGCCGATGTGAATCACTGAATCATTTCCGGTCACAAACTCAATTCGAAGTCCAAAATACATTGCCAAACCGACTGCAATTATCTGCCCGAAGAGCTTGTATCTGGCCCGGACATCGAAGATATCATCAACCAGCCCCATCAAAAACATAAGGGTTGCGCCAACATAAAATCCTAAGAAATCAGAATTATAACCGAGAGCAGCTAAAGAGGTGGCCATGACAACCAGAAAAATGGCAATGCCCCCACCCTCAGGGATCGCCACTTTATGGACCTTCCTTGCCCCCGGATGCGCCAAAACATTATAACGCACCAGTACTTTTCTGGTTAAAAAACTAAGAACGTAACTGGCGATAAGACTTATAAGTAGTAGGCTAATCATAATGCAAGCATATTATACTCTTCTTGTGCTTGATTTACTATCATTACGAAATTGTCTTTAAAAATTCTTTGATGGTTTCGTCAACTGATTTTTGCGCTGAAAATTTCGTTGCGGCTTCATCATAAGCCACGCTTGCCATTTCCAAAGCTTTCTCCGGATCATCAAAAACCCGCTTTATGGCATCAGATATCGCTTTCGGTTTGGTACTTTTCGCTACAATGCCGGTTCGGCCGTCGGTAATGACTTCTTTCATTCCTCCGACTGGAGTAACCACAACTGGTTTTTGCGCTAACATTGCCTGAATCACCGCCAGACCCAGGCCTTCGCTCCTTGATGGTTGGATGTAGATGTCAATCTTGACGAGAGCCGCGCTTGGGTCAACAAATCCCGGAATTTCTACTTTTTCCTCTAAGCCTAAACTTTTTACCAACCCTTCGAGATTTTTGCGTTCTTGCCCCTCACCCCAGATAAACAGTTTGGCTGAGGTATTTTCCAGCCGCGAAAAAGCTTTAATGAGATTATCATATCCTTTAATCTTGTCCAGTCTCCCTAATGATCCGATAATTACCTCACCGTGTTCTTTGGTTTTTTTGTTTTTCTGTTTCTCAGTATGTAACTCAATTCCATCGTAAATTACAATAATTTTATCTTTTTTAATACCTTTTCTGATCAATGTTTTTTTAAGAAACTTCGAGGCAGCAATGTATTGCTTGGTCGCCGGGCGGGTTAGCAGGTCACTTAATCCATAAAGAGAGCTAACAAATGGATTGGGGTATTCCTGGCTCATATCGCTATGCACAACCGTCAAGTGCGGTGTGCCGGCAAGTTTTGCCCCGATGCGAGCGTAGAAGTTTGCCACCACGCCTTGGGAAACCATCAAGCTAACACCTTCTTGCTGAACGGTTTTTTTGATATCGAAAAATGTCTGCGGCCGGATGCGTCCGCCGCCCAAAATAACGACCTTGTCTCCTGCTTTTTTGATTGATTTGCACAGCGGCCAGTCGCCCAGGCTAATTAATAACAATTCAACTCTCGTCTTGTCGTAATGGCTAAACAGAGAATTAAGGTAATCTTCTATCCCGCCTTGATATTTGGCTCCGCTATAAATAATTGCAACTTTTTTCATAGGCTTGTTTTAATTGTTGGAGTTGTTGGATCGCTTCGTTTGTTGAAATTGTTATTCATCTTCAACATTTCCTACAACTCCCGCATTTCCAGCTTCTCCAAGCTTCCACTTTACAACATTATAGATAAAAACAGGTACGGCATTCCATATTCTGCCCATGCGGCTTTTTGTCCGTCTGTCCGGGTCGCCGGTTCTGTTTACTCCGGTGAAAAGCCTCCACAGCCATTCTAAACTAACCGCCTGCATCCATTTCGGCGCCTTTTCCGAGGGATCCGCAATCCGATCAAGCGAGCCGCCTTCGCCAACAGCCACACGAATATTTTCCAACTTACCCAAGTTGTCGCGAATCCAGTATTCTTGCTTTGGCGAACCGAGCGCTACAATCAAAAGCTTGGCGCCACTCTTGTTTATCGCTTTGATCATGTCCGTGTCTTTGTAGTTATATCCTTCATGAAAACCAGCAATTTTCAATTTTGGTATCTTTTTTTGAATACCTTTTATGGCTTTTGGCAATATCTGTTCTTCTGCGCCAAAGAAATAAACGCTCTCGCGGGCATCTTGGGCAGCCTCAAGCATCAAAAACATGGCATCAAGGCCGGGAATATTTTCGCCTATAGGCTGACGGCAATATTTAGGGTAAAATATCAGGCTTGCACCGGTATATGCCATTTGCCAGATAGCCTCCGCAATAATGAAAAATTGAAAATTGAAAATTGAAAATTGCTTTGCCTTTAAGGGCAAAGATAGGTATTTGGCCGCCCAAAGCACTCCTTTGCCGTCAGCGATATTGCAGTCGCAATCATTCAGCGCGTCGCAAAACATCTCGGTATTTAGCGATCGCAGTAAAAACTCCGTGTTTACCTTGCCTATTTTGTGAGCTCTTTTGCTTCTTAGCATTGAAGCAACTTCATTTTTCAAAGCAGAAGCGGGCATTGCAGTTATTTCTGTTTTTAGAATTTTCACTTTGTTCATTTTACCTGCTCTCTTTCATTGAACTTGCTGCCG
>JAJYFH010000054.1 GCA_021791015.1 bacterium
GGCAACATATTGATGGACATAGGCAACATTTGGATGAGCTGATGAGAAATAACTGTCATGATTCACTGCCGCCATCGCGGAAATCTGAGCAGTGCTAAGAGCGGTGTTATATATCTGCACATCATCAAGGACAGGACTTCCTCCTAAGCCCCATACAGTGCCATTATCTAAAATGGGGCTCGAAAAATCCCGAGCGGTTCCTATGGCAATATTATTTAAATTGTTGGCCGGCGGCGGCGCAGTAGGTTGTACCGTCCCGACTTGGCTGCCGTCTAAAAATAATTTCAAGTTTGTCCCGTCATATGTTGCAATCAAGTTATGCCAAGTGTTTGTTGAGAGAACGGTCGTCGACGGCCCGACAGTTTGCCATACGCCGTTAGTGTCGTAGCTGATATACGCATGATTACTGTTATCTATCCAGAGGTTATAGTTGGTATAGTTAAAATCACTAGTACCCTTGTCTACCACAACATAATAATGGCCGCTGCTATAAGCTAGTTTCACCCACGAAGAAATAGAGAAGCTAGCGGTTATATTTAAGTTGGGAGCATCCGGAACTTGTAACATCCTCGTGGGTGTTGCGCTGCAGCCCAAACTTAGAACTCGGCAAAATTCGAAGCCATTTGCAGATTGGTTAAACTGTCCATTACTATAAAGTGAATTGCCAACACTGCCTCCATCGCTTGCTACCATAGATCCATTATTGCCATTGCCCGAGGAATCATTTGCATTTCCCTCCATCTCCCAGGCGCCTTGCACGCCGCTGTTTACGCTGTAAAAGGTGCCGGTATCGCTTGAGGCATCGGCGGCGTTGGCGTTGCCATAGAACATATAAATGGTGGTGGCGTTCGTGCCTTGATTGACTGTCGGCACCCTGACCCAGATCTTTGTTGTCGGGCTGCCGGAAGTATTGCCGCAAGACTCCCGCCAGTAAGGCAAGGAAGAATATGAAGTGGAGGTAAATCTTAGATCCGTACAATCGTTTTTAAGCTGGCCAGCGTTTATCAGGTTATAAGTGTTTATGGTAAAGTTGACCTGATAGTCGGTTAGGGCTGATCCCGGATTGGTAATGTTAAGCGGCTCCTTGTAGCTCCAATTATATCCGCCAGATGAAGCGACCCAATCAGTTCCGGGCGTATGGCTGGCAAGCTGAGCCTGGCCGGCTGCAAAGGTAATTTCCGAAGAGGGATCGGCCGTGTAGTTTGACTGGTTCGCGCTGTTGACCGTCCAGGTTTGGCTTGCTGCCTTTGCGCTTCCACCCGAAAATAAAAATCCCGCTGAACCCAAAACGGTAGCAACAACATAAAACAGCAGTACCGCCGCATGGACATGCTGGTGCCATTTGAAACCATGCCACTTTTTGTACCACTTCATTTTGTGCAATGACATATGCAGCCTGAAAGTGGTGTGAAACCTTATCTGATGCCACGCCTTAATTAAAATCATTCCTGTTTCCCCTCTTCGGATTTGTTTCTGTTTTTGCTTTCTTATCAAATCCTCCTTCAGCTAATTTTCTTACACAAAAATTAACTATAAAAATTATAGCAGACCAAACACATTGCGCAAATGCTTTATTAAGCTAAGTTTCCTAAACCAAAAAGAAGAAACGCTGGTCAGCGTTTCTTCTTTTTGGTTTCACAGATTTTAGTATCTGTTTGGTCTGGGCTCTTTTGGCCTGGATACGTTGACAACGATTGTTCGTCCATCGACCTCTTTACCGTTCATTTCAGCAATAGCTTTTTCAGCTGTTGCGTCATCAGCCATGGTAACGAAACCAAAGCCTTTTGAACGTCCGGAGAACTTGTCCGAGATAACTTTTGCCTCGGACACTTCCCCGATACCGGAGAACATCTCGGCTAAAGAATCATCAGTCACACTGTAAGGAAGATTCCCTACGTATAGCTTGTTCTTTTCCATCTTGCTCCTTTGCCTTTTTGCGGGCAAACTTAGTTGATATAGCAGAACCCTTACGAAATCCCCGGGTAATGCTTTAGATTTTTTCTAATTTGATACCGAGTCCTTCTCTCTAGTTCTTGCCTTATTATAAACTTTTTTTGCCGGAAGTCAATGAGATTTGCCATGAATTTGTAAAGGTCTCGAGCATCTTGGACACATTCATCTAAAATGAAAGGATGAAAGTGAGCAAGAAGAATATGACAAACAAACAACTCGAGGTCTATGGAGCCAGAATTAGGTATGCCTGGTTTCGGAAAGCAGAAGAATTAGGTAGCGTCAGTGAAGCATGCAAGTACTATGGAGTTCCAAGAAGCAGCTATTACTACTGGCACAGAAGATGGCTAGAGTCAGGTAAAAAGATGATAAGCCTCTATGACAGACCAAAGATAGCATATTCCCATCCCAATCAAATTGAAGGTTCCGAGAAAGAGTTAGTCCTGTCCCTTCGAAAGACAACCGGCTATGGCAAATACAATCTTTCTTACGTTCTTGAAAGAGATCACGGAATAAAGCTGTCTCCAACCGGCATCAATAACCTTTTAGGAAGGGAGAACAAGCTAAAGAAACAAAAGAGAAGAAAAAGAACCAGGAGACTTAATGATTATGTATATTATCCGGGAGAAAGACTTCAGCTAGACGTAAAGCACTGGAAGAGAGTGGCTTACCAGTATGACATAATTGATTGCGCTACCAGGATTAAGTACAAAAGGCTTTATGATAACTTTACCCCGGAGAACACTGTTAACTTCCTGAAGAGAGCCGAGAGGTTCTTTGCCCCTGCTTTCAGTATTCATGCTGTTCAGACCGATAATGGTATTGAGAATACATATGCTCAGTTCCCTCATACTAAAGTGAAGCATCCTGTTGATGTCTGCTTGGAGAGTAGAGGTATCGAGCACATCCTCATTAAAGCCAGCTCGCCCCATTTAAACGGCTTTATTGAAAGGAGCCATGGAGTTGATAAGAGAGGGTTTAAGCATACCGGTAAGCGGATGACTTACGAGAATCTGAATGAGTTTCTGACGGTTGACTGCAAGAGATATAATACCTACAGACCGCACCAGTCTTTAGGTATGAAGACACCGCTTGAATACTTAAATAGCTTACCCGGATTTGAACATGCTACAATAGATTTTAATGTATGAGTGTCCAAGATGCTCGAAGCCTCGACCATTTGCCATGAATTCAAAAACCTCGTTCTCGTTGTCATTCCGGCCTGTCCGTCCGGCAGGGATAACAAACAAGGTTTTCGGATTCACAATTTCCTTTGTGAAGGCATTTCTGTATATCAACCTTTGCACCGGAAAATATTGCCCCCTCTTCTGCCAGCCTTTTTCTTTGCCCCGCCAAACCTCCGAAAGCATAGTTTTCAGCCAATTTGCCTTGCGAACTTACTACTCGATAGCAAGGGATTTTCTCGGGATCAGGGTTTTGGTGCAAGATACGTCCGACTTGGCGCGGATGAACACCGGTAATCTTTCCAATCTGCCCATAGGTCATGACTTTACCCGGCGGAATCATTCTCACAATTTCATAAACCCTGTCTCTTGTATCCATAATGTAAATATATACTGCCTGGAAGACCCTACAAAATCTGTCCGGCATGATTTTTCATTGTATATTATCTTAATTCATTCACATACTGCAACCCAACTCAAAACCAACTCGCCGTAAACTAAACTAAAGTAGTTTATCTAATCATTACCACCGCAATAATTTTCAATTTTTCCATATTCCCTGTAAATTGGATCGGGTTGCTATGTTTAACTAAACTAAAGTAGTTTAGTTATCTGATTTTTATACCTTTATATCTTAAAGGAGGCCGCTTTTCTGACGGTTTTCTTTTTGGTGGCTTTATGGCTTTCGTGCTTTTTTGAAAACCGTAGCCGCACTTTGTACTGATCCGAGCCACCGTTACGGAACTCATACTGGTTTCTAACATAATATCGGCATATGATTTTCCTTGGCTGACCATTGTTAGGACTTTGTGGCGCCTGCCCATGTCATTTATTTCCCTTGGTGTAAGTATTTTATCAAAAATAGCCTCGACGTCCTTCCTGTTTTTGCAACTTAGAAGAGAATCAACCACCGCTTCAATGTCCTTCTTGTGCCAAACCAATCGCCTGCCCGAATATCTATTTTTACTAACATTTTCCATAATAATACTTTACTAAACTAAAGTAGTTTTAGCAAAGGTTTTTATATCAAACTTCTTATATCAGCCGCTATGAACATATTTCTTCTCGGCACTAAACTAAACTAAAGTAGTTTTGATAAATTATAAACTACCCCGCCGTCAGAGCGGACGGGGAAATTTTTTTCTATTATAAAGCTCCACTTAAGTGAAACACCTGCCTCTATTCTTTCAATATCAAAAAGGGCATTAGAGAGAATAACGATCAAAATTAAAATCTAAAGTACTTAAACTAAACTAAAGTAGTTTATGGCATCAACTTCTTGCAGCTGTACTGGTGTTCAAATATTTTTTGAATTCCTCTTCAGTTCCAGTGCATTTTTGACAGCATATGCGTTTGCGTCATTGTTGAAATAAGCGAAAACATCACCTTTTTCTGCCAGTTTTCCAATTTTTCTTGACCAATCTTTCATTTCTTTCGGCGAATATTTTGAATCGTAAAGATGTTTCCCTCCGTGAAATCGGATATAAGAAAAATCCGCCGTTTGAATTTCCGTTTTAGGAAAATCCGGGGAATCGGCAAGGACTAAAGCGGCATTGTGGCATTTTAAAATCTCATAAATCTCATTCCTACACCAACTTTCATGACGAAATTCAAAGGCAAACCGGCATTTGCGCGATTTGAGCAGCTTCAAAAAATTCTCTAGCCTCTCGGAATTAGCTTCAAAATTCGGCGGAAATTGCCATAGAACAACCTTCAATTTTTTGCCCAATCCATTCGCCCTGTCCATAAAAAGATCGACGGAATCCTGATTAACAAGCAACTTTTTAACGTGCGCGATATACCGGCTGCCCTTGACTGAGAAGATAAAATCATCCGGCGTTTTGTCATACCACGACTTCAAAATATTTTCATTCGGCAAACGATAGAAAGACGAGTTTATCTCGACAGAATTAAAATATCCGGCGTAATAGCCAAGCCAATCCGGCTGCTTAATGCCTCGCGGATAAAATTTCTCTGCCCAGTGATGATAGGAAAACCCCGATGTGCCGATATAAATTGCCATATGCTCA
>JAJYFH010000005.1 GCA_021791015.1 bacterium
TGATAATGGATTATGTAAAGCATCAAGAAAAAGAAGATAAGGGACAACTCGAACTAGTGTTCGGGTCGTAAGGAAGCCACCAACTCTGTTGGTGGAGGTTCACTCATTTTTATTTCCTAAATTAAAAATTGATAACTTATTGGCTTTATATTAACAAAAAACGGCTGTTTCAGCCACCCAAAATCGAGCATTAAGCAGGAAATCGAGGTGATACGGCAGGATGTCTTCTCAAAGACTGTGCATAAGATGCTGAAAGACATCCGTGAGCGCGCCGGACGATTCTCGGATGTCGTTGAGGCAATGCAGAAGATTTTTGCCGAAGGCGCATCTGTCGATGACCTGGAAGATATCTCCGAAGAGGAGAGGGCTTTTGTCAAGTTCATGCTGATGCAGCCCGTTTTGGCGGAGTAATCAGCTGTATTTGACATACACAGGCCGGCTGTCCATTTGGACGGCCGGCCTCGCTGTTTTTGGGGGAAAATTATTGTAAATTTTTAACTTCAGTACACCACTACACTAAACTGTATTAGCGAAGTGCTTTTTTAACTCTTTGAGCAGATGGCATAGATGTTCCATTTGCTTTTTGCGAGATTGATGATTTCAAAATTTGCGGATTTCAAATCACTTTTGAGCTCATCCTCTGTGTAGGCGTGATAATACCTCTCTGCCAGGACAGTACCCGCGGAATTCTTCCAAGGAATGAGCGCTTCACTACCTCGGATGTAATGCTGATATTTTGGCTGTCGGAGATTCCAAACTGTTATAAATAGCATGCCGCCATCACTCATTACACGATTTGCTTCCGTCAGTGCTTTCTTTCTTAACTTCTGATCCGGCAGATGATGGAGGGAAGCGATCATGAAAGCGGCATCATATTGCGTATCATTCAGCTTCAGATTCTCCACCTTCATTACTCTGAATTTGTGATTGGGATGTTTTTGCTTAGCTTCTTTTATTAGCTCCTCGGATTGGTCTACGCCGAGATAATCAAACTTCTTGCCATCTAGGGAGTCGAGCAGCCGGCCATTGCCGCAGCCTAGATCCAAAATCTTTTGGCCACCTTTTATATATTCGGCAAATTCTTTCATTTCCGGCCACACGTAATGTCTTGTGCTGGAAAACTGGGCCGCAATTCTGTTATAATCGTCTTTGACTTTGTTTGGATTTTTTTTCATTTTTTCTCTTCCGTCATTCTGAACTTGATTCAGAATCCAGTTCCAATTTTATTGATATAGATTCCGGATCAAGTCCGGAATGACAAAAAATAGGTTTGATTGACTGCTTGGCTATTAAAATGGATAAAATTTTAGAGAATATTATTTCCGAAGCTGCGAAAAGGAAGGTTTCCGATGAGGAGGCTTTCTTGTCTTTGGTTAAAGAAAACATGAAAGGGCAAAACAAACACAAGTTTCCTTCAAACATTATACTCAGGAAAGCCTATTTTTCAATGGTTCACGATGGAAAGATTAAATCCAGCAAAACTATTGAAAAGCTTCTTGTGACCAAGAAAATGCGCTCTCTCTCCGGAGTGTCCATTATTACAGTCTTAACCAAGCCTTGGCCGTGTCCGGGTAAGTGCCTTTATTGCCCGACAGAGGCGGATGTGCCCAAAAGCTATCTTTCAAGCGAGCCGGCGGTCATGCGGGCCATTTTGTGCGGCTATGATCCATATAAGCAAGTGAAGGCTCGGCTGGAATCATTGGAATTAGAGGGCCATCCGACGGATAAAATTGAGTTAATTATAATAGGCGGAACATTTTCATATTTGCCGCGAGATTATCAGGAATGGTTTGTTACACAATGCTTAAAGGCATTGAATGATCAATTTCCAATGACCAGTGATCAACCAAATTCCAAAAATCAAATCTCAAATGAGTCTGCTAGCAATGTCATTCCCGCGCAGGCGGGAATCCAGAAAAAAAGCCATGTAGATTCCCGCCTGCGCGGGAATGACAAGGTTGGTGGTTGCGCTGACGCGTTGAGTGAGGCAAAAGAAATTAATGAAAAATCTAAGCACCGCTGCGTCGGACTGACTCTAGAAACGCGGCCAGATTACATTACTAAGGGAGAAGTTCAATGGATGCGGTATCTTGGCGCGACAAGAGTCGAGCTTGGTGTGCAGTCTGTTTTTGATGATATTTTAGAAACTAACAAACGGGGGCACAAAGTTTCGGCAACAGTTCGGGCGACCAAGCTTTTGAAAGACGCCGGATTTAAAATCTGCTATCACATGATGCCGGGGCTGCAAGGGTCAGACCCTTGCAAAGACCTGAAGATGTTTAAAATTATTTTTACTGACGCAAGATTTCAGCCGGATTATGTCAAGATTTATCCCTGTGTCGTCACAAAAGGCTCCGAACTCTATGATCTGTGGAAATCCGGGAAGTACACGCCGTATACCGATGAAGAACTGGAGAATTTAATATGCGAGATTAAAAAGATTGTGCCATATCACGTGCGGATTATGCGCTTAATTCGCGACATCCCATCGTCAGAAATTGAAGCCGGTAGCAAGATCTCAAATATGCGCCAAAACGTGCAGAGAAAATTGCAATCAGAAGGTGCGGTTTGCAAATGTATTCGTTGCCGAGAGATTGGGCAAAATTTAGTTGCAAGGAAACAGGTAACAGATAAAAACAAAGTATCTATTCATGTCATTCCCGCGCAGGCGGGAATCTATAAAAATAAAGGGCTGGATTCCCGCCTGCGCGGGAATGACAAAGTTGGGATTGGGAATGACAATAAAATAGCCGATGACAACAAAGAAGTTGAGAATGACACAATGTTGTTTTGTGATGAATATAAAGCTTCTGGCGGAGCTGAATACTTCTTGAGTTATGAAAGCGAGAACAGGGAGATTTTATTTGCATTATTACGACTGAGATTTCCGGCAGAAACGTATTTGCCGGAGCTAAAAGACGCAGCCATTATTCGAGAAGTTCACACCTATGGCCAGCAGATCAAAATCGGCAAAAAGCCTGCCTGCCGGCCAGGCAGGGGCAATACTCAGCACAAGGGATTGGGCAAAAAATTGATAAATGAAGCGGAAAAAATGGCAAAAGAAAGCGGTTATAATAAAATTACCATTATCTCCGGAGTTGGAGTTCGCGATTATTACCGGAAACTTGGATATGAACTTGAGGATGAGTACATGGTTAAGGATATTGGATAAACATGAGAGTTACTTCGACATCGGCTTTAGGGTAAAGGTGGTGTTTTCGGTGATGTTATCGATCATGCCGGGGTATAAAGGAACATTGACTGTGCGGTTAAAAACTTTTTGGGCAAAGATGCCGTTTGCACCAACATACTCCCAGTCGCGTATATTGCTCGTTAGAGAAGTGCCGAAAATAGCATCTGTCTGGTGTGCCAAAGCCCAGTTAACAACCCACCAACAGTTTTTATTTAACGTATCTTGAGCGTTAGCTATTGCATCCATATTCATTCGAAGCGCAATGGAGGCAGAAGGCGATGTCCCTGCATTGATGGAGATGGGCGTTTTGGGAATTGTAAAAGCAAATGGCATCCCGACCATCCCGTCTGTCATAGATGTGCCGTGGTAGGCCATAGAATCTTCTTGCATGGTGCCGCTGCCTTTCAAGGTCATATCATCGGCAATAGCAAGGTCGGCCTTTCCGCTGGCTGTTGCCTGACCTCCTTGGTTGTCCGAAAAGTGAGAGGTGAAATCCAGTTCAAATTTACCGCAGCTTTTTATGTAATTATTCAGATCCGTCTGGGTCAGTCCGGGCTGGTTTTCGACCCCCAAAACCATAGCCAAGCTTTCCCACTGAAGCATATTAGCTATTTGAGTGGCATCTCCACTGGCTGTACATTTTTTGCTTGCATCGGCGAGGGCATTTTTTAAATCATTCGCTAAAAGCTGTTTTCCTTCTGCAATCTGCGGTGCGAAATGGTCATCCAGTCCGAGAATTTGAACAGAAGCGACCCAGTGGACATATTCTCTGCCAGAATCTTTAATTTTGGCGGGATCCTTTGCGGCATCTTGCAAGTGCAACTTTACCGAGTTGGAGTACCAAATTTGTAAAATCTTTGTAATCCTCGACATTGCGCTGGCCGACAAGCCATTTTGCCCGTGATTTTTCTGATAATCTTCCGAGATGACTCGTCCGATAATTTCTACCGCCCGGTTTTCAACTGAATGATTGTTGCTAATATATGGCACTTGGCTGCCTGTAATTTTAATAAAGGCTACTCCCGAAAATCCGCTGAGACTCACTTGCGTCTGGTCTCCCTTAATAAGGTAGGGTATGCGCTCAAGCTGGCCATTTTCGATTGTGAAAGCATAGACGTCACTGCCTGCGATATTTGATTTTTCAGTTAATGTGGCCGGTTTTCCAAAAATTATCCCTGAAGGCTCGAAACTATAGCCGTCAACGAGTTTCCAGCCGGAAGGCAAACCTTGCAGAGAACTGATTTTTGCAGCCGTAATATCTTGATTTGCGTTCAAGGCACCTTGAGGCAGGTTGAGATTTACGTTTTGGCTTTTTAGGGCAACATCCCCGCCGGAAGAACCGACATTTGCCGAGGCTTTTATTGTTTGATTGAGAACTTGCTTAACATTGATGGTTTGGCCGGCTTTTGAGAAATCGCTAGAGAAACTGCCGTAAACAGCCAAAAATTTAAAATAGGGGAAAAGAAGTACTCCGGCAACGGCCAAGATTATAAACGCCGTTGCTGCTCCGCCAATGACTAAATACTTTTTCCGTAACATTAGGACTATAATATTCCTCTTTTCTTGGAATGGCAATAATGATTTGGGGTAGATTTATCGGGGCTAATACCGAAAGCTTAGTCATGCACTCGAGGGATACATGAATGACTGTAAACCCTTAATTTTTTATGTTACAATAAAAAGAAGATTTCCTCGTTTTCTCCAAAAGAAGCTTGCTTATCTTGGAGAAAACAGAGGAGGCAATTTTACATCTCTTTTCAATTATTACCGGAGGTATTAGAATGAGCGTTGCGCCACATCTTCTAGAGCCCGATGAAAAAGCCTATATTTGTTCTCATTGCGATAGCGATGATCCTATCGTAGAAAATGTAAGATGGGTTGATGGCGGTTATCGAGTCTCGATTAAATGTAATGTCTGCCTTCTCACTGATAAGAAGCAGATGACCCCCGATCAATATCAAGAACTGGTAAAATGGCATAAGACCAAGGTTCAGGGGAAGCAAGGTGTCTGTAAGGTTGTCAAGCCTAAGAAAAAACCTGAGGCTAAGCTGAAGATTTCGCCAGAGGAAGTTTTGCGATCATGCACCAGCCTTCACATTTGCCCAATCTGCAAATCGAAGATGGTTAATTCAGTTGAACGTATTCAGGTAAATGATAAAGTTTGGAATGTGTTGCTTTTCTGTCCAAATTGCTGGGAAAAACGTGAGGTATACGCTGACCATGAAACTGTTAGAGGATTGCTAAAGAATACACGCCTTGGCAGCGAAGCCCTCCAGCGGGAATTGGATTGTTTGCAGAAGAAAAACATGGAGGAAGATATCGAGTGGTATGTAACGGCGATTTACACCGATCGCATCCAACCAATTGACTTCGGTGTTCTGTCGATCGAAAAGACCAGGGATCTGCTCCGAACTTTTAAAACGGAAAGAGCGTTAGATGCTCAGATTATTGATTTTCGTAATGAGCTTGCTTCTTTCAATTCGGGGACACCAAGAGTTGATCCGCCTAACACTGAGCAGAGTCAAGCATTAAGCCGGCAAAGGAAGCAAAAAAGAGGGATGCGTGGTTTCTTTAGAAAGATGAAAAAATGGCAGGAAAATGTATTGAAAGGAGGTGATAGGCCCGCGTAGTGCGGGCTTTTCACTTACTTGTGGTTAATTAAAAAAATTATCCTTGCCAAAATATTTTTTTGCGTTTAAAATAATTTTTAGAAAAAAGCGGGTGATGCGAGAGTTATTATTAAACTTGGATAAAAAGTGCTGGGAAAGAAACAAACCAAATTCATTTTCGTAACAGGCGGAGTCTTGTCAGGAATTGGCAAGGGAATATTTGCAGCCTCGGTTGGCAACATTTTAAAGAACCGAGGCTTTTCTGTTAATATCCAAAAACTTGATCCTTACCTAAACTTTGATTCCGGTACGCTAAACCCAGGTGAGCACGGCGAGGTTTTTGTGACTGATGACGGCGCCGAAACAGATCTTGATCTCGGCCATTATGAAAGGTTTACCGGCGTGAACCTGACCAAGAAAAGCTCTATAATGAGCGGCCAGATTTATTCCAAGGTGTTTGAAGATGAAAGATCCGGCAAGTACCTAGGTAAAACAGTTCAGGTAATTCCGCATCTAACCAATAAAATACAAGAAGTAGTGCTTGATGCGGCAAAGGGCTTTGATATCCATATCGCAGAAATTGGCGGTACGGTCGGTGACTTTGAGGGATTGCATTTCGTCGAAGCTATTCGACAGATGAAAAGAAGGGTCGGCGCTGAAAATGTCTTGTATGCCCACCTCGTTTATCTCCCGTATCTCGAAGCCTCAAAGGAAATCAAGACCAAGCCGGCCCAAAACAGCATTCGCGATTTGCTCCGGGCAGGAATCCACCCCGATATCATCGGCGCCAGATGCGATAGAAATATGAACCAAGAGCATATCAGTAAGATCGCTCTGTTCTCAGATGTTGACGAAGAAGCAGTTGCGCCGCTGCCTTATGTGAAGTCGGTTTATGAAGTGCCCGGTAATCTGGAAGAAGCCGGCCTCGGCAGTTATATATGCAAGAAACTGGAATTAAAAAATGCCAAACCGCAGAAAAACGGATGGGAAAAGTTTGTCCAAAATACAAGGACAGCCAAAGGAGTTGTGAAGGTTGGTTTGGTGGCAAAATATTTGAGCAATGAGGATACCTATAAAAGCGTCAATGAATCACTGAAGTTTGCCTTTGCCGCGCATCAGAAAAATGTAAAGATTGTTTGGATAGATGCAGAGGAGCTAGAGAAAAAAGGTACTGACCAATTGAAAGATTTGGCGGGGATAGTAATCCCCGGCGGATTCGGCAATCGCGGTACGGAAGGCAAGATAATGGCGGCTCGTTATGCTCGCGAAAACAACATTCCTTATCTTGGTCTTTGCCTTGGCATGCAGATCGCTGTGATTGAATTTGCCAGAAATGTATTGGCTTGGCCGTCTGCAACAAGCGGTGAGTTTGACGCAAAAAGCAAGAGTCAGGTTATCCATATTATGCCTGAGCAAAGGAAAAATATGGATGAGGCGAACTATGGCGCAACCATGAGGCTTGGCGCCTACCCTTGTGTTTTAGATAAAAAATCTAAGTCTTATAAACTTTACGGCAGCGAAAAAATTTCAGAACGACACAGGCATAGATACGAGTTTAACAACGATTATCGTGATGAGTTCATCGAAAATGGAATGCTGCTTGCAGGCCTTTCCCCGAATCATCATTTGGTGGAGATAGTTGAAGTTCCAGATCATAAATTCTATGTGGCTTCTCAGTTCCATCCAGAGTTTAAGTCTCGTCCCGATGTGCCGCATCCGCTTTTCCTTGGATTTGCCGAAGCTTGCCTAGATTCAAGCGCAGACAAAAAAACTGTTATAAAGAAAATTATTTCCAAGAGACAAAAAGCAGCCGTTTAAAGCCCGCAGCTTTTAAATACTAAGCACTCAAACTATAATATGAATATGAAACGGGATAATACCTGGCTTTTTCAAAAACTCGATGAAATCTGGGACGGTCACTTTAGCGACATTCCGCAGCATAATGATGTGGTTATTAAGTTCGGCCGAAAGGCGCGCCAAAGACTCGGTTCTATAAAACAAGAAACCAAAACCATTCGAGATCTGGCCAACAAGAATCGCAAATCCATCATTACGATTAATGGTTTGTTCAAAGACTTGAATGTGCCGGAGTATGTAGTTACTGCCACTATCGCTCACGAAATGTGCCACTATGCTCACGGATTTAGCTCTCCGCTTGATCAGAAATTTGAGAACCCTCATCAGGGCGGGATCGTAACCAAAGAAATGAAGGCGCGAGGATTCGTCAAGGAGCTGCAGCTGCAAAAAAAATGGCTGAAAGATGTCTGGCCGAAATATTTGGAAGAAAAAATGCCAGCAAGAAGATCTCGGAGGCGAAGAAGGGTGATTATAAAGTGGATATAAGAAAAATAACGAAAAGAGATAAGACAGAGGTAGTTAATTTACCGAAATGTAAGGCCTTAATTTATTACATGTCAGAAGACATCTCCTTTCCAGAATTATTATCAAGTTTCAAGGCTGGGTATAAAAAAGCTAAACTATTTTTCAATTATGATCTAAAAAAAGAGATTGATATCACCCTGGTATATTCAAGAAAAGAGCTGGAAGAAATTCTTGCAAGAAAAACTCAAGCTTGGGAAATAGGATTTACAAGTAATAAAACAGGAAATATTATTATATTTTCGCCATCAGTTGTTGAAGAAAATTCAAATCACAAAAAAGACGATATTTTTAAAACTATTCAACATGAACTAGTTCATGCCTTTCAAGTTGAGGTTGTTAAGGGATTCACGCCTTGGTGGTTAGATGAAGGAATCGCTTTAATTACCGCACAACAAGTGAAAACGAAGGGCAGGGAATGTCTGAAAAGTCTGATTGGAAGCGCAAAGTTCTTTGATTACACGACAGATAATTATCGATTCTGCACTTCAAATGGTGGCTACCCGGCTGCCTATTTTCTTGTCGAAAACTTGATAAAGGACTTTGGAAAGGGTAAAATAAGGAGTCTTTTTGAGAACAGTTGTACGAGTAAAAACTTTGATTTGTTTTTTAAAGAGAAGTTTAGTGTTTCGCCAGAGGATTACGCGAAAAAGCTGGTAAAATAACTTTTCGGGGTGTGGCGCAGTTGGCTAGCGCGCAGCGTTCGGGACGCTGAGGTCGGAAGTTCGAGTCTTCTCACCCCGACCAAGAAATTCCTTGATCTATTATGAAAAATCATTACGACGTTATAATTGTAGGAGCCAGCATAGCTGGTCTTGAAGCCGCCAAAAGGCTTGGTGGGACTGGCCTGAAGGTGCTTATTTTAGACAAAAACGAAAATGTGGGCAGCAAACCTTGCGCCCATGGCGTTACCTTGAATGATATAGAGTTTATTGCCCCCGAATTTCTTAATTTTCCCTGCAAAAAAGCCATTATTCATTACAGGAAAAATAAGTCTTTTTTTCCGAAGAACGTTGGCTTCATATCTTCAATTGATCGTAGGGAATTCCTTCGCGAAGCCCTAAAAGAAGTTAAAAGGCATAAAAATATTGATGTGATTTTCAAGGTTTCCGCTGAGAAAATTGGCGAAGAAGTGGTTGTAAATGGCGAAAACATTAGTTTTAAATATTTGATTGGGGCAGATGGCTCAAACTCGATAGTTAGAAAATACCTGAAGCTGCCGGTTGAGAAAATAGAATTTGCAATCCAGTATATTACTCCCGAAATTTATAAAGATTTTGAGATTTTTCTGGGAGATGACAGATTTGGCAGCGGATACGCCTGGATATTTCCCAACAAAAGCTTTACTTCGATTGGTTGCGGAAGTGATACCAGGGCAATTTCGCCCCGAAAGATAAGAACTAACTTTGAAGATTGGTTGAAGGAACAGAATATTAAAATCGCGAACGCTAGGTTGGAGATGTCGATAATAAACTATGACTATCGCGGTTATCGTTTTGGCAACGTCTTCTTGGTTGGTGATGCTGCCGGGTTGGCCTCGGGATTTACGGGTAAAGGAATGTATGCGGCCTTTGCGTCGGCGAAACAAGTGGTAGACGAAATTCTAGGCATTAAGCAAGATTCGAACATTATACTTGAATGGGTTAGCAAAAAAAGAGCTCAAGAAAGGGTGGTTTCGCTGTTAAAGTACAGAGTTAGCAGGAGGGCTACACTTTTTCTCGGTCTCAAGATTTTACCTAGAGTTGAGGAAAGGATATTAAAGTATCTCTAGCTTGTCTACTTGTTTCAAATGAAAAATTAACTTATATTGAGCACATGGATCAAAACACATTAATTTTAGCAGGACTGATACTTTTCGGATTCGGAATCTTGATTGCCTTTTTGAATAAAAAACTTTCCAAAGGCGGTGGAGAAGACAGCTCTTCAATTTTAATGTTAAATCAAAACCTTCAAGGGATGCAGGAGCGACTGGACAAAACCACTGCAGCCATTCAGGACCAGTTCAAATCTAGCGCTGGCATTATTCGTGACGTTACTGAGAAACTCACCAAACTTGAGGATACAAACAAGCAAATCGTGGGTATTACTGACCAGCTTCAAGGACTAGAAAATGTTCTAAAAAACCCTAAGCAAAGGGGAATTCTGGGTGAATATTATCTGGAGACCTTGCTGAAGAATTTATTCCAGCCAAACCAGTATCAGATGCAATATTCATTCAAAGACGGAGACATTGTCGATGCGGTTATTAAAATTAAAGACAAGATCATTCCGATTGATTCTAAATTTTCTCTTGAAAACTACAATAAAATCTTAAAAGAGAAAGATGAAACTAAAAAAATACAATTAGAAAAACTATTTAAACAGGATTTAAAAAACAGAATTGACGAAACATCGAAGTACATTAAGCCCAAAGAGGGAACGATGGATTTTGCCTTCATGTTCATCCCTTCCGAGGGGATTTACTATGATTTACTGATTAATCAAGTTGGTGCGCTGAAAGTAAACACCCGGGACTTAATTGAGTACGCATTCAAAGAGAAAAAAGTGATCATAGTTTCTCCGACATCATTCGCGGCGTATTTACAAACGGTGCTTCAAGGTCTTCGTGCCCTCTCTATTGAGGAATCCATCAAAGATATCGTCGCCAACGTGAACAAACTGGCTAATCACCTAAACTCCTACGAAGAGTATATGCAGAAAATGGGCACAAATCTAGGGACAACAGTCGGGATGTATAACAAGGCCTATAAGGAATTTACAAAAATCGACAAAGATGTGACGAAGATAACAGGTAAATCAATAGATTCAGACATTTTGGAACTAGAAAAACCTAAGGTCGAATAATCTTGAGCTTAGACATTCTAAGCAAAAAAGCCTTTTAAGTAAGGAAAATTATATTGACAGGAACTTATTTGGTGTTATACTAATAGCATAATTGCTTTAATATTTTAGCTCTTTTTGACAAGTAGCAGATGTTTACTGAATCATGAGCAACCCCCTTGCTTGTGATTCAGTAAGTGTCTGCTAGTTTTTATTCGGAAAAAAGAATTAATTTCTTATTGTCGCACACGTTAAAAATGCTTATAATCAAGAATAGATTATTGAATATGGTTTCCGTTTCGGCGGGAATGACGGGGGGATGGGGATTTTATGACCTGGCGCAAATACATTAATGGGATGGTTTTAGGAGTACTCGCACTGTCTCTGATTTTGGTTGCACTGGTGAACCTAACCAGCCCGGAGATGGGTGCGCTAAGTTATGGCTCTCTCTTTATTACAGTATTTTTACTGCTCGTGTGTTTGGCTACAATAATCGGTTTCTATGGACGAAGGAGAATGTCGAATAATGAAGTTTTGTATAAAAACCTCAAAAACGCATTCAGACAAGGAACTCTTGTTGCGCTATATCTAACCGTTCTGCTAATTTTACGCGCAGCCGACCTTCTAAACTGGTGGGACGCAGCGCTACTACTGATAAGTATCATATCTTTCGATATGTTTTTCAAAGGACAACTCGGATGAAGGTAGAAGAAATTAAAAAACAATTCGAAAAAGACCTAGTGCATGCCAGTTCAAACCAAGAGGTGGAAGCTATTCGCGTCGCTTATTTGGGCCGAAAAAGTAAGGTTACCGATATTTTAAAAAATATTGCTAAACTTAGCGTTGACGAAAAGAAGACGGTAGGTGCCGAGGCGAATAAGTTAAAGCTCGAGATCGACAGTGCTTTGACGGAAAAACTAAATCAAATCTCAGCTAAAAGTACGAAAAAGCCGATAGATATATCAGAACCAGGTACAAAATACCCCGTGGGTCATATGCATCCTTTGACTCAATTCATCCAAAAATCGATAGATGTTTTTAAATCGATTGGATTTGAAGTTTACCAGTCGCCTGAGGTTGATACTGCTTACTATAACTTTGATACGCTAAATGTACCCAAAGATCATCCAGCTCGCGACTCATTTGACACGTTCTATATCGAAGATGGCCGAGATATCTCAGATGACAACAAACTTCTTCTTCGAACCCATACCACAAACTCGGATGTTCGTTACATGGAGACGCATAAACCGCCTGTGAGAATTATTATTCCTGGCAAATGTTACCGGCACGACACTCTAGATGCTTCACACGAAGCTACTTTCTACCAGATGGATGGACTAGTTATTGGCGAAGGAATCTGTATCACTGACCTGCTTGGCACTCTTAGATATTTCGCTCAGGAAATATTTGGTAAAGATGTAAAGACAAGGGCAAGACCACACTTCTATCCTTTTACAGAGCCGAGCATCGATCTCGATATTTCTTGCGTTTTGTGTAAAGGTAAAGGTTGTCCGGTTTGCAAGCGTTCCGGCTGGCTAGAAGTGATGCCGTGCGGGATGGTTCATCCGAATGTTTTAAAGAAGATGGGAGTTGACCCGGAGAAATACAGTGGTTACGCATTTGGATTTGGCATAGAAAGGTTGATGATGCTTTACTACGGCATTAACGATATCCGACTTGGATACTCAAGCGATTTAAGATTCTTGGAGCAGTTTTAATGAAGGTCCCGGTTAATTGGTTAAAAGAATATGTAGACTTTGACTTGTCAGTCGAGAAGTTGGCAGATAAGTTGACTTTGTCTGGATCGGAGGTTGACCAGATTCTTGGGAGTGCTGATTTCAAAAATATCGTTGTTGGTGAGATTTTGGAAATCAAAAAGCATCCGGATGCTGACAAACTCCACGTGTGCCAGATAGATGTCGGAGAGACCAAGCCCAGGCAAATCATCTGCGGTTCATTATTCATTGTTGAGCCTGGAAATAAGGTACCGGTTGCGCTTGCGCCCACCAAAGTTGGCGACTTAAAGGTGGACAAGGCAAAGTTAAGAGGCGTCGAGTCTTTCGGCATGATTTGCTCGGACGAAGAACTGGGAATAGGGGGTGGTGGTTTAACATTCTTTGATAAAAAAACCAAAAACGGGACAAATATAAATGATATTTTTGGTAGAGACGCGGTCCTAGATATTGATCTTACGCCAAATCGTACAGATTGCTTCTCAATGGTGGGTATGGCTAGAGAAACGGCTGCCACTCTGGAAACTAAGTTAAAAATTGTGGAACCAAGGCCGGCAAAGGTAAGTTCAGATAAAAAAATTAAGGTTCTGGTTAAAGAAAAAAATCTTTGTCCGCACTATATCGCAAAGATTATAGAGGATGTTAAGATTGCTCCGTCGCCCGAGTGGGTGCAAAGGCGGCTTCTGGCAGCCGGTGTGCGTCCGATTAACAACATTGTTGATGTTACAAACTACGTGATGCTCGAGTGGGGGCAGCCGCTTCATGCCTTTGACGCCGACAAAATCACTGGGGATGAAATTATAGTCAGAAAGGCGAAAAAGGGCGAAAGAATGGAAACTCTGGATGGCGTAATGCGAACTTTTGAGGACAGAGATCTTCTGATTGCAGATAGCGTTGGTCCTATAGCAGTTGCCGGTGTGATGGGGGGTGCAGCCTCCGAAGTTTCTAGCTCTACAAAAAATATAGTCTTAGAATCCGCCAACTTTGAGGCGGTGTCGATTAGAAAGACGGCGCAAAGGTTAGCGTTGAGAAGCGAGTCCTCGACTCGATTTGAAAAGGGTTTGCCTTCTAGACTCCAAGAAATTGCTATAGAAAGAGCGGCCGAGCTAATCCTTGATCTGGCTGGCGGGAAGGTTGGTTCAAACGTCGAGAATACTACAAGAAAAGACGAAGTCAAAACGATTAAAATGGATGTCCAGAAGTTTGAAAGATTCTCAGGCATTCAAATTTCTGACAAACAAGCAGTTTCCATCCTGAGTTCACTAGGATTTGAGTGTAAAAAAGAGGCAAACCTCATCACAGCCAAGGTTCCGTGGTGGCGTCTAGATATAAGTATCCCCCAGGATCTATACGAGGAAGTGGCGCGAATTTACGGTTACAATAATATGCCCTCAACGCTTCCAGGGGGTGAGCTGCCGACTCCGGAAGGGGATCCGAAACTAGAGATGATCTCGAAAATTAAAGAAGTTCTGATTGGCGCAGGCTTTAGCGAAGTTATTAACTACTCATTTACATCAAAAAAGGTAGTCGATTTTCTGGGAGAAAATGATAAGGCTCTTAAGATAACTAATCCCATTTCTCCTGAGTGGGAATATATGAGAACGGATTTGTCCGGTTCTCTTTTGGGTAATATTCAAACTAACCAAGATAACTATAACAAGATACGGCTTTTCGAAATAGGAAATATTTATATTAAAAACAGAAATCTTTCATCAGAGAGAACTTTGCTGGGAATCATTTTGAACTCAAAGAAAGAAGATAGTTTTCTGCTTTTAAAAGGTATTTTTGATCTCTTATCTAATAAATTAAACATTAAGCTAGACTTGGAAGAAGCGACGGTGGGCTTGATGGAGACGGGCCGGTCAGCGCATATCATTACACAAAGAGGGCAGAATATCGGATGGATAGGCGAGGTTAATATAAAGACAAAAGGATTTTTTGGAATAAAAGATAATGCTGCAATGATACAAGTTGACATAAATTTACTGCGAAAAGAGTATGGTAGGATAAAAATATACAAACCTTTTCCCAAATTTCCAGCCTCGGAAAGAGACCTGACATTTGTTGTCGCAGATGTGGTGAAGGTTTTGGATATTGAGCAAGTTATTGATTCAATGCCTTCTAAAATTAGAACAAAAAGAGAGGTTATAGATATTTACCGGGGTAAAGGACTAGGAACTGGCAAAAAGGCTGTTACGGTAAGATTTACTTACCAGTCAGAAGAACGCACACTCGAAGAAAAAGAAATTGACCAGGATCAAAAAGATGTCATCAAAAAGATTGAAACTAAACTCGGAGGGAAGGTTAGGGGTGGAAAAGCAGATTAAATCCAGCTTCGTTGACTCTATAACAAAGAAAAGAACCTTTTTAAAAAAAGAGAAGGCTCCTTCAAATACTGTTGCCGTAAGCGAGAAAAAGCAACCCAAGGCTAAGAATCAGAAGCAAGAAGCCACGGTTTATAAAAAAGAGGGCGAAAAGAGATTTAAATTCCTTGAATTTAAAAGACCGAAAATCTTTAGTATTCAAGGAGTTATTCTCATAGTTCTGCTTTTGCCAATATTTCTTTTTGCCGTAGCTTCCTATTATTATGAGTTCCATAACCAGGGGAAAATCTTTAGTGGAGTTAGGGTCTTTGGTATGGAGATGGGCGGAAAAACCAAAGACCAAGCGGCAGGTTTAATAAACAGTAAAATAGATGGGTATAAACTCACTATTGAGGGAGAGAATCAAAAGTTTGAAGCGTCATATGCAGATCTAGGGATAAATTATGATAAAAACAAAATTTTAAATGAAGCCTACTCTTATGGTCGTGACGATAGTGTATGGAATAACTTTTTCAATAGAACAAAAAGATTTCTGTCTGAATACCAGGTTAGTTTTGCTGGTAAAACGTACACCTTAAAGAAGTATGATGCGCCGTTGCTCTATAATGTTGATAATACAGTTTTGGATAAATATTTAGCTCAAGTGGAATCAAAAATAAATATTAATCCCAAAGATTCTCAAGTTACAACTCAAGGTGGATCAATGCATATTGTCCCGGCTGTTTTCGGAAGAAAACTCAAAACAGCGGAGCTGAAAAACCAAATTTTAACTGCCTCGACTAACTTTACGGTTACGCCTTTAAAAATCCAGACCGACGTTACTGCCCCGACCATCTCGGATGAGAAAACCAGAGTTTTGGCAGAAGAGGCCGATAAGATCACTTCAAAAAATATCACGCTTACTTACCAAGGAAAAACTTTTAGCCCTTCAAAGGAAACAGTTGTTTCTTGGGTAACATTTGTCAAGGCTGCCGATCAAACAAACTGGCAGATGGTTATAGATCGGACACAAATGTCTGACTACATTGATTCCATCGGAAGCAGCATCAATATTTACTCCACCGATCAAAAGATTAGGGTTGAAAATGAAACTAAACAAATCGTCACCCAAGCGGGCAAAGACGGCTTGGTTATAGACGAATTAGCTCTAGAGAACCAGATTGTCTCAGAATTGCAATCAGATTCTCAAGTCAACATAGCCATACCGATGAGGGTTGATCATTTCAAGACAGATTATGATTATGTGGTTGTAGCGGACTGGGACAAGTATATCGATATCAATCTCTCGACCCAGCACATGGATGCTTACCTGAAAGGAGGACAGAGGGTTGGCAGCTGGGCGATAACGAGCGGTCGAGATAGTTTACCTACACCCCTTGGAAGTTTCCTTATTCTAAGAAAAGCATATGATGTTTGTATGCCAAATCCGCCCAGTACTCAGCCGCTTTGCGGTATCCATTACGTCAGTTACTTCACCAGTTCCGGAGATGCTATTCATGAGGCTTGGTGGCGCAGCTACTTCGGCGGACAGGATTACCATTGGGATGGTTCCCATGGCTGCGTCAATGCGCCTTACTCTGTAGCAGAGTTTATATACAACTGGGCGCCAATTGGTACGCCGGTCACCATTCATTACTGATGCAAAGCGATTTCAAACATCAGATATATCTGTTAAAATGAATTTACTAAAATATGAGGTAAGAAATGCCCTTCACAAATAATAATCCTATGGAAAATACTGAGAGCGAAGAGGTTCAAAATAATGCTCCCGAGAAGCAAAGAGTAGAAGCGCCCGAGCCGATAAAAGCCTCCCCCGCGCCTCAGGGCCAAACGCAAAACAGCCAGCCGGCGGATCTGAGCGCTTTGTCTCAGCCGGCTCCACAACCACAGCAGTCTCAACAGACGTCAAATAACAGCACCGCTCAACCCACAGCTCCGGCTGGCAAGGGAAGCGAACCATACATTAAAGCAGCTGAAAATGTCATCCAGAAGGATAAACATGATCCTTATCAGGAAGAGGAAGACCACGAAGATGTTCAGATACAATATTTGCACGATCGATTCGGTAAGGACATTAAGAAGGGAGAATGAGGGAAATTTTCAATTTCCCTGCCTTGCCGGCTGGCAGGCAAGTTCCAATTTCCAATGAAAATTCATTGAAAACTGAAAATTAAGAATGTAAGATATGTTAAATTTTATCACAGGAGGGGTTTTTGTTATTCTGGCGGCGGCGGCAGGCTTTATATCTTTCTATAAAAAAACCAGCGCATACAAAAAGCAAATTGAAAGATCTTTGAAAATTGTTCCTTTGATGATTCGGGTTCCGCGAGAAATGGGAAGCAAGGAAAAGGCGACTCAGAACCGTGATGATCGAGACGTGGGACGAGAGATTATATCATTTATGGAAACTTTTTATGCCAACCTGTCCGTGGTTTACAAAAGAGGATTCAAAGACATTCACCACAATGTCCTTTACGGTCAGCGCCACATCGCGCTTGAGATAGTCGCCAAGGAAAAAGAAATTTTTTTCTACATCGGCGTGCCTATCACGCTTCTGGATATGGTAGAGAAAATGCTCGCGTCCCAATATCCCGATTGCGTTATTGAGGAAACAGAAGAGCATAACATCTTTTCGAAGGATTGGAAGAAGATGGGCGTGGCGGGCGGAGAGCTGAAACTCTACAAACCCTTCATCTACCCGATAAAAACATACAAAAATATCGAAGCCGAACCGCTCGAATCAATTACAAACACTCTGGGCAAGTTGGAACCAGGGGAGGGCGCGGCCATCCAGATTTTAATCCGGCCGGTACATCCCCGAAAGATGCAAAGAGGCAGGGCGCACGTCAAAAAATCTCAAAACCAAACAAGCGGAGGCGGATTGTTTAATGAAATCACAAGCGCTGTGATGGTTAAGGACAATGCGCCGCAAAACCGCGAACCCGTGAAGTTGACAGCCATGGAAGAGGAGGTCAATAAAGCCATCGAGGAGAAGGCAGGCAAACCCTCATTTGAAACTATCATCCGATTCATCGTTTCTTCCCAAGCGCCGCATCGCAGCGAAATGATTTTGAATGAGCTGCAAGGCGCCTTTGCCCAGTTTAACGACCAGAACCTAAACGGATTTAGATTTCGGCGAGAGCAAAATGTAAACAAACTTGTAACCGATTACATTTTTCGATTCTTCGAGCACAAACTATTTTCGGTAAAACGGATGTTTTTAGGAAAGATAATTGGCCACAAAAACATTTTAAACACAGAGGAAATCGCCAGTTTTTT
>JAJYFH010000055.1 GCA_021791015.1 bacterium
ACAGCCAGAACGGTTAAGAATATCCGGTGCAGAACAAGGCTTCCGCCGAAAATGAGGCTCATCAGCGCATTGAATTCAAAAATAAGAGGAGGTTTGTGGTCCCAAGCATTAACATAGAGCAAACCGCTGTGAGCGATGGTTTTTCCGACGTAGTAAAAGATCCAGTGGTCGGAGTCGTAGGGGTAGAGCCAGACGGCAAGCCTCACAACAATAAAGACTAATATTAAGGTAATCCAGAAAGCTTCCTTATTCTCTAGGAATTTATTAAAGCCAATTTGAATTCTTTTCACATACCAACTTTAGCAGAAATTTCCCGCCCTGTCATTTTTCACTAGCATCTAAACCGGCTTCACTACGCTAATCTGTATTAGTGTAGTGATATAATGTCATTTTAGATTTTGATGCCACTTACTTTAAAAAAGCATGTTTATACGACCGGGGAGTTTCGGATATCTGAATTCTGACTTCCGATATCCGAACCATGTGCTATAATGAATTCATGAAAAAGCTATTGGCCCATAAAATAATTTTAGGCACTGCCGGCGCTTTGATAGTGGGATTTGCCGGAACGGTTCTATATTTGTCAGCGGCCAACAATCACAAAAGTCAAACATCGGGCAATTCAACTACGACGACAGAAAGCGTGCCGCCCGTGACAGAAAAAGGCGCAATGCCTTCTTCTTCAACCACTAAAGCAGCTTTAAATCAGACGGCTCCAAGTAGCAGTTCAACGGGTTTGGCGGCGCTAAACACTTCTGTGACGGCGCAATCATCGCCATCAGACGGCTCCATATCCATTACTTTTTATCCCGAAGGCGGAGGGTCATACACGATTCAACAGTTGGTTTCGGGGGCATGGCAGACGGTGAAAGAGAATGTTAGCTACAGTGGGGTAGGCGGCCTTCAGGACGGTACATTGGCATCCGGTGAGAATTCAAAAACATTAAGGTTGCTTAAAATAGATAACGGACAATATTCGGCCGTTTCAAAAGAGTTTACAATTACCAGGCAGGATGTGACAGCAGCCGGCGGAATAAAAACATATAATTAGAAAATTTTTAAATCCGAATTTCTAATTTCTAAACAAATTCAAAACAATAAATATCAAAACATTTTGGATTTTGAACATTTGAATTTATAATTTGTTTAGAGCTTCGATATTAGAGTTTAGAATTTACAATCAGAGAAATATAAATTGGCTTGGGTTATCATAAAGTAAGGTAAGGAGATTATCATGCGAGTAGCAATCAATGGTTTTGGCAGAATCGGAAGGCAAGTTTTTAAAGTATTCACGGAAAAGTATCCTGATGCGGAAATAGTTGCCATAAATGATCTTTGCGACACAAAAACAATGGCCCATCTTTTAAAATACGACTCAAGCTATGGCATATTTGATGCAGATATAAAATCAACCGGAAGCTCAATCTCTGTTAACGGGAGGGCCATTAAAGTATATAGCGAGAAGGATCCGGCAAACCTGCCATGGAAAGATTTAGGGGTTGATGTTGTTATTGAATCAACCGGTTTTTTCACTGACGGCGAGAAGGCAAAGGTTCATCTGGAAGCCGGTGCGAAGAAGGTTTTGATCTCCGCTCCTGCCAAGAATCCAGACATTACCATTGTTTTGGGAGTAAATGAGGACAAATACGACAAGGATAAGCATCATATCATTTCCAATGCTTCCTGCACCACAAATTGTTTGGCTCCGATAACGAAGGTGCTTTTGGATAATTTTGGGATTAAATACGGGCTTATGACCACCGTACACTCATACACTAACGACCAGAGAATTCTCGACCTGCCCCATACGGACTTAAGAAGGGCCCGGGCAGCTGCTTTAAACATCATTCCCACTTCAACCGGAGCCGCCAAAGCATTGAAAGAAGTTATCCCCGAGGTTGAGGGTAAAATGGACGGAATATCACTGAGAGTTCCGACGCCGACTGTTTCAGTAACCGATTTAGTGGTTGAACTGGAGAAAAATACTACGCCCGAAGAAATCACAGCCAAAATGAAAGAAGCCTCTCGCGGCCGTATGAAAGACATCTTAGAGGTCTCAGACGAGCCGCTTGTGTCAATGGATTTCAAGGAGAACCCGCACTCATCCATCTATGACAGCCTGCTGACTTATGCAATAGGAAATAATTTCTTTAAGATTATCAGCTGGTATGACAACGAATGGGGATATTCAAACAGGCTAGCGGATTTAAGCAGGTTTATTGGTGAATAGGTTTATGGGTTGGTTGGCCTGTCATTCCCGTGAAGGCGGGAATCTATATAAATAATAAGCTTCTGGATTCCCGCCTTCGCGGGAATGACAAAATAAGAAAGTATGAAATCTACAAAGCAGGCAAAATTAAAGGGCAAACGGGTCATTCTTCGAGTTGACTATAATGTCCCTTTGGACAAAGGCAAGGTCATTGATGATGCGAAAATAAAAGAAACTTTGCCGACCATAAACTATCTTTTGGAAAATGGCGCTTCTATTATTATTATCTCTCACCTGGGGCGGCCAGAGGGCAAGAAAGTTTCCTCTTTATCGCTTGCGCCTGCCGCAAAATCCTTATCAAAGCTGTTGGGCAAAAAGGTGGATTTTGTGTCTGATACGGTTGGCGCAAAGGCAAAAGAGAAAGCAGCGTCCCTGAAACCAGGTCAGATCTTAATGCTCGAAAACCTGCGTTTCTCTCCGTATGAAGAACTTGGAGACGAAGAGTTTGCAAAGAAACTGGCATCTTTGGGTAATATATTTGTTCAGGAAGCTTTTTCGAATGCCCATCGCAGGCATGCATCTATGTATGCCATAACTAGATATTTGCCCGCCTATGCCGGATTACATTTTCTGAAGGAATACGAGACGCTTTCAGATATTTTAAATGATGCTAAGAAACCGTTTGTCTTTATAGCAGGCGGCAAAAAAACAGAAACCAAAGCGGGTGTCTTGAAAGGCATTGCAAAAAAGGCAGACATCATTCTTTTGGGCGGAGGGTTGGCGGATACTTTTCTGGTAGCCGAAGGTTATGAAATAGGCAAGTCATTTTTTGAAGAAGAATACGTGTCCGATGCGGAACAGGTCTTAAGAGACGCCTTTGATAATGGCTGTGAAGTGCTCCTGCCTCAGGATGTGATTGTTGCAAAAAACATTTCAAATGAGGCCAGGACAAAGGAAAAAGATATAGAACAAATCGAGTCGGGTGATATAATAGGGGATATCGGGCCAAAGACGGTATCGAAGTTTGCCCAACCCATTAAGTTTGCCGGAACAATTGTGTGGAACGGGCCATGCGGCATTGCAGAATACAAGGCATTTCAGGCGGGAACAAGAGGGGTAGCAAATTTAATCCAAGAGAGCCAAGCAGTAACAATCGTTGGCGGCGGAGACACTTTGTCAGTATTGAAGAAATTAGATATCAAGGAAAATTTTACATATATTTCAACCGCTGGCGGGGCAATGATGGAATTCTTGGCGGGCAACGAGATGCCCGGCATTGAAGCACTGAAATGAGTATAGAGTATTCAGTATCGGGTATTGAAAAAATGTAAATTTAAAGAAAATTGAAAATTAAGAATTGAAAATTTATATCTGAAGGAGGGAAAATGAATAGAAAAAAGATAATCATGGGTAACTGGAAGATGAATTTAACCGTACCTGAAAGCACGATTTTGATTCAGAAGCTCAAAAAAGAAGTGCCGGTGAGTACAAAGGCGGAAGTTGTTGTTTGCCCGACATTTATAGACATTTATTCCGCCTCAGAGGAGCTAAAAGGTTCAAATATCAAAGTTGGGGCGCAAAATGTAGCCGAAGAAGAAAAAGGAGCGTATACGGGTGAAGTTTCAGTTTTGGCGCTCAAAGGATTTGTTGATTATATTATTGTCGGACATTCAGAGAGGCGAAACATTTTTGGTGAATCGGATAAGATTGTCGCCAAGAAAGCAGAGATTGCCATGCGGCATGATATAAGGCCGGTTATCTGCGTGGGTGAGACATTGCACGAGAGGGAAGATAAGCTCTCAAAAGTTGTGGTTTTGTCTCAACTCGAAGCTTCATGCAAGCATTTGACGGGCGAGGAGATAGCCGAAAGTTTAATCGCATACGAACCGGTGTGGGCTATCGGGACAGGGCAGGTATGTTCTTCGGAAGAAGCAGAAAAGATGGCAGAACACATTCGCGGACTAATCAAATCGTTGTATGGTGAGAAGGTTTCCGGGTCTGTTCGAGTTTTGTATGGAGGAAGCGTGACTAGCGCAAGCAGTAAATCATTTAGAAAATCAAAAAACATTGATGGTTTGCTTGTTGGCGGCGCCAGCTTAAACCATCAGGAATTTGCGGCGATAGTTAAGAACTATTCAGATAATTCAAATCTCAAATCTCAAAATGCAAAATGACAAAGAAAAATTTAAAAATGATTTTTATAAGCGTCTCATAAGGTTTTCTCTTGAGATAATCAAGCTTTGCAAGCTTATGAGAGAAGACAGAAACTTGTGGCCGATTGCTGATCAACTGATAAGGTCTTCTACATCAGTTGGGGCCAATGTAATAGAAGCAAAATCCTCTTCTTCTAAAAGAGAATATATAAAGTTTTTTGAGATAGCTCTCAAGAGCGCCAATGAAACAAAATACTGGTTAATGCTGGTCAGAGAATCCAGCACAGCATTTGCATCTGAAGCTGAGCGATTATTAAAAGAAGCTAATGAAATAGCAAAAATACTTGGTTCTGGTGTTTTGACCATGAAAGGAAAGAAAAAATTTTGAATTTAAAATTACATTTTGAGATCTGCATTTTGAAGTTTGAATTAGCGGACATAAAGGAGGAATAATGATTCTGCCAGCCATAGATTTACTTAAAAAAGCCAAAGCCGGACACTATGCCGTTGGCGCTTTCAATGCGTCGACGCTGGAAGTGACAAAAGCCATTCTGCAGGCGGCGGCAGAGCTGAAGTCACCCGTTATTATAGAAACTTCAGAAGGGGAGGCAAACTTTGAAGGGTATCAGATTTTCGCCGATACCGTAAAGGATTTAGCCAGCGAGCTTGCTATAGATGTTGCCATCAATTTAGATCACGGCAAAAGCTTGGAGTCGGCTAA
>JAJYFH010000056.1 GCA_021791015.1 bacterium
CTCCCGAGATAAATGACTTTGCCGATGATTCGGTTCGAATGTATCTGCGGGAAATCGGCAGAATCCCCCTTCTGACGAGAGAAGAGGAAGTAGACCTTGCCAAAAAAGTTGCTGAAGGCGACAAAGCTGCAAAAAAGGCTTTAACCCGAGCCAACTTGAGGCTTGTGGTTTCAATCGCCAAGAAGTTTATGGGGCGCGGCCTTGATCTGCTCGATTTAATTGAGGAAGGCAACACCGGACTGATGCGCGCCGTCGAAAAGTTTGACTACACAAAAGGATTTAAATTTTCGACTTACGCTACTTGGTGGATCCGACAAGCTATAACCCGCGCCATTGCCGACCAAGCCAGAACCATCCGCATCCCGGTTCATATGGTGGAAACAATTAATAAGCTGTTAAGGACTAAACGAAGATTATTGCAGGATTTGGGACGGGAACCCTTACCAGAAGAGCTGGCAACCGAGATGGAAATGGATGTGGCAAAAATAAACCATATTTTAAAGATCTCCCAAGATACCGTTTCCATTGATGCCCAGATCGGAGAAGAGGAAGATTCTCGCTTGGCTGACTTTATTGAAGACCAGGAAGCCGTTACTCCGGCTGAAGCGGCAACGGCAGAACTTTTAAAGGAAAATATCAAAGAAGTTTTGGAATTCTTGACACCGAGAGAACAAAAGATCCTGCGAATGCGCTTTGGCCTCGACGACGGCCACGGACATACGCTTGAGGAAACCGGCCAGGAGTTTGGCGTTACCCGCGAGAGAATCAGACAAATCGAAGCCAAAGCGTTAATGAAACTCCGAAAACACCGCGAAAGCAAAAAACTAAAAGATTATTTGAGGTAAAAAATGGCTATCGTCCTGGCATTCGGCGACAGCATAACATTCGGTTTAGGTGACCTAGAAGGCGGCTGGGTACAAAGACTTCGCAGAACTATCGATAAAGCAAATCTACCGTTAAATTCGTCTGGCGTTTGGCATTCTGTCTTAAATATTGGGGTAGAAGGCCAAACCACAGAAACACTCCTTGAAAGGTTTGAACCAGAGATAAAAGCTCGTCTTTGGCCCGGCTCCGAGATTATTATCCTTGTAAATATTGGCATAAATGATGCCCTCTTTTACAAGAATCGGAACAAGCTCTGGGTTCCCATTGAGAAAACGAAAGAAAATATCCAATGTCTCATAGAAACTGCCAGAAAATATTCTTCAAATATTATTTTCATCGGGCCAAACCCGGTTGATAATACAAAGACAAGTCCTGTCTATTGGGACCCAAATCTGTCTTGGAAAAATGAAGACGTCGAAAGATATAATGCAGCAATCAAAAGTGTTTGTGATAACGAAAAAATACTTTTTTTAGATATTTTTAAGTCCTTTACAGAAAACGGCTATTCAAATCTTTTAATCGATGGCATCCACCCAAACGATAAGGGGCATAAACTTATGTTTAAAAATATAAAAGAATTTCTTGAAAAAAACCAGATAATTGAATTTTAGAAATCTGGATTCCGGATCAACTGATTATATTTTCTAAGGAATAGTCCCTGCCTGCCGGCAGGCAGGCGGAATGACATAAGTGGTTATTTAGCCACTATCACCATATCCCTGCCTTGGTGCATTTTGGGAGTTTGTGCGTCAATGGCCTGGAATAATATGTCCCAGGAATATTGGATGTTTTGGCCGCGGATGCCGGGGTCATTGGCTATAACATTCTGATCGTTGTAGCCCTTCAGGACCAGTATGTGATAGACAGAAACCGGACCGTAGTTCGGATTTTTCAGAGCGTGCGTCATTACCGGAACCATAACAGGATGGCCGGATGAAATCTCCCGCTTAATGTCATCTTCGGTGATATTTTTAAATACCCGATACTTGTAGCCATAATACTGCTGCATAAACTGGCCTAGTCTTTCTATCGTCAAATCGGGCTCAGAACCATAGTTCTTGACTTCCCAAGCCTTCATGGCAAGCATCTCATCGTTTGCCCTTTGGGGAGTGATAACATCATTTGGAAATTTCGTACCCTCCAAAAAGTAGTGATACATCAGTGCTGCCGCTTCCTCGCAAGACTCTTCATGGATATTTAAATTGTTTAACGGCCCCTGCAGAGTGTAGGGCACCGGCAGATCCGCCGCAGCTTTCACTGAAGCCGGTTTTTCGGCCGATTTGGTCGTGGTAGTTGTCGCTTGGACTTCCTTATATTCTATTTCCGGCTTGGTCAAAAAATTGTGATAAAAAAAGACAAACCACAGAGCTCCCAAAATAAAGATTGCCGAGAAAAACAAGAGAAAGTTATTCTTTTTCATAGTTTTTAATTCCTTTCGCTTCGGAAATGCCGTAATCTCCGATTTGCGTCCTGCGCAGTTTCGTCAAATACCCCACTGTCCCAAGTGTTTTGGCAATATCCTGCCCGAGCGTCCTGACATATGTACCGGAAGAACACCGAACCCGAAACGAAACCTCTGGAAATTTATAATCAATCAAGTCGAGCTCATAAATGGTCACTTTTCTCTTCGGCATTTCAAACTTTTCACCTTTTCGCGCCTTTTTGTAAGCTCTCTGACCTTTAATTTTAATGGCTGAATGCACCGGCGGAGTCTGCTCGATCTCACCGACAAATTGCTTCAAGGCCTGCTCAATATCTTCTCTTTTCAAATTTCGAATTTCAAATTTCGAATTTTTAATGATTTCTCCCTCGGGATCGCCCGTGCTGCTTGAAAATCCTAATTTCAGAGTCGCTTCATAATCCTTATCCAGCTTCATAAACTCACTCTGCCTTTTCGTGAACTTCTTTCCAACCATAATAATCAGAAGTCCGGTTGCAAAGGGATCCAGGGTGCCCGAGTGACCTACTTTAATTCGCGGTTTTTTCCGATCTCCGACATCCGACATCCGATTTCTGAACCATGCCACCACATCAAAGCTCGTCCACCCGGCCGGTTTGTCGATTAAATAAATCCCTTCCTTCATAGTTCCAATGTTAAATGTTAAAAGTAAAAAGTAAAATGTTCTTTTTATTCAGCTTGCGGCTATCGATTCGACATTCTCTTTCCAACATGATTTTTCCAAAGCGAGGATGCAACAAATTTGTTTTGCGGCTATCGATTCGAAAAAAGAAGGAAAGATTTTTTATATAGAATCCCGATCGGAGTCGGGAATGACGAAACGGATTCCGGTCAAGCTCGCCTCGCTGTGTTGAAGCAGGCCAGAATGGCAACTACCCGTTTTCTTCGTTTTCCTTCTTTAGGTTCTCTCTGGCACGTTCGTTTTTTTGCTTAAATTCTTCGAGCTTTTTCTTGTCAGTTGGATTAAATTTCTTGAGGATCTCGGAGACATGGGTCAAACTGTTGGGATCTTTTTGGATCTTCTTTTCCTCGACGCTGCCAGACGTAGCCCCGGCTTCATCCGAGACTTGAGCCTCTGCTTTTTCCTCTACTTCGATTGTTTCCCCGGAAGCCTCCAAGGATTCTATAGCCCTGGAAATGGCATCATCATCATTTTCTTCACTCATGTCTGCTTTAGGTGATTCTGTCTGTTCTTCCCTCGGCTCTATCCTGTCGTTTCTTTGCTTGATTTCCTTTGCGGCAGGCTTTTCTTCTTCAATATTTTCCTGTTTTTCAATCGTCTTGCCGAGTTTTTTTGCCCGCATTTCTCTGATCTTGCCTAAAACCCTTTGCTCGGCCTCGTCCAAGGAAGCGTTTCTGACCTCAAACGACGCGAAAAGGTTCTGTCCCGAGCCTCCGAAACTTTCTGCGATTGAGAGCACATCGGTTCCCTTGACACCTTTTAATATAACGTGGCAGATGTTCCTTGCTATTTCGACGATCAGACCGACAACATCGACATTTGGGGTATTTGCAAGCATTTCTTCCATAACTTCTTTGGCCTCTTCCATAGATGACCCTGACTGGGCGAATTCATCGTGGTCGACCTTGGACCAGACAATTCTGAAATCGGCATCTTTCTGGACATTTGACAGAATTTTTCCCCAAAGCTTCAGCGTTCTCAGGCTTTTTGTCTTATATAAATTTTGGATAATCTCCTGCTGCCTTCCGCCCGCAGCAAGCAACTGCGCCGCGACCGTTAGGGTTTTGGGCGTGGTATTTGTATTCTTAAAGCTTTCTGTATCTGCTGTGATACCGGTGAGAAGCAGCGTCGCCACGTCTTCGTTGAATTTGGGTTTTCCAAGCGCCTCAAAAATAGCCACGAGAATCTCTGCTGTAGAAGTGGCCGTCAGGTCAACCCAATTTATTGTACCGAAATATTCGTTCCCCGGATGGTGGTCTATATTTACAACCGGGGTCTCGAAAAAGAGTTCTGTATATTCATCGTAAATTTTGTCAATTTTATCGACATCGGGGGTATCTAAAACAACAATTGCATCGTATTTCGGCTTCCCGGCCTCAATTGTGGCATCTTCTTCTTTTAGTTTGCCATTTTCCGGCGTAATTATAATGTCGAGGGTTTTCCCGTCAGTATTTGTTGAGATCTTTTCAATGCCGATATTTTCAATGTTGACCTTGAAAACAAGATCCCGTGAACCTTCCGGCGCTTTTTGAATAAGATCGACATATGGCAAAAACTTCAAGGATTCAGGCAGTGGGTCGGAAACTATAACGGTTGGATTTTTGCCGATTTCTTTAAGGACCGCGGCAAAAGCTAAAAGTGAGCCAACTGTGTCTCCGCCGGGATTTCCATGGCTGAGAAGCAATATGTTGTTTGATTTTTTTATTAACTCAACTACTTGCTGCTTTGGTAACAACTCCATATCTATCCAAAATCCTTAACCCCTCCGTTTACAAAGAGTGATAGAAGAGTATACCAGTAAAAGGTTCTCTTTACAAGAGTTTTATTTTGTGCTAAACTAGTATGGTTACTTTCGAAATTTAGTTATTTGGAATTTGTTTAGAAATTAAAAACTAAGGATTCCTCCGCTTTGCCCCGTCAGACGGGGTTGGCGGTCGGAATGACAAAAATTATTATAAAGGAATACACATATGCCGGTTATAAAATCAGCGCAAAAGCAAATGCGCCAGACAAGAACAAGAACAGCCCAAAACAGGGTAGTGAAAGATGCTTA
>JAJYFH010000057.1 GCA_021791015.1 bacterium
TGCCTCTCGGGGAATTGCGGGAAAAGTACCCACATTTTGCGGGGATTACGGATGAAATGATCCAAGAATCTGAGTCCTAAGTCTTGGCCATAAGTATATGGCGCGGGTTTGGTTTCATTACAAACCCGCGCCTTTCGCATTTCGGGCTTATAAAAAGGAGAAATTGGGAGTATAATGATTAGGAGATTAATAAAAAAGGAGACAAAAATGCCACAAAATCAACGACCTCAAGAAATTCCCATTAAAGCAAATGACGAGGATTTAAAGGGTCGCTATGCCAATGCGCTTAGCATTTCCCATAATGAATCAGAATTTTACTTGGATTTTATGTTACTTCTTCCTCCAGCAGGACAAGTGGTTAGCAGAATTATTACAAATCCTGGTCATATGAAAAGAATACTTGCAGCCCTTGAAGAGAACTTGAAAATATACGAAAAGAATTTTGGTAAGATTGAGGTAGCAAAGGGGCCACAGGGTGAAGGCGAAATTGGATTTAAAACTAATTAAGCAAAACACCACAAAGAACTTTTTTATTCTGGACTCCTCAGCTATCTTCAAGGATCATGAAATTAACCTTTATCGCGAAAAGTATCTAGGCATCAAAGGACCGGCATGCTTTCTTTTAACTACAATCATCCTCAAGGAACTTGACGACACAAAGTTTAAAAGTCCCAGTCTTCGGCAGGCACATAAAGATTTCATGCAACTCTTAAGAGATATTCAGAGAATGGGAAAACTTTCAAATGGTATTGGAATAAACGCTAAAGGGGATCAGGTTTTATACTTTCCCGATAACTTAGAGGGTTTAAATGATGATAAATTCGCTTTTCTAAACAGAGAATATGCAGACCGTCAGCTTCTAATATTAGCAAGAGTTTTAAAAAGGGAAAAAATTAACGTTACTATTATTAGTCAGGATAGTTTGATTGGTGTATTATGTAAGGAAAATGGAATCAAGTATCTCTACTTAATGGAAAAAAGAATATCCGGACCGAGACCGAAAAAAGAAATTATTGTTACTAATGGTAAAAGTAAAAAGAGTGAAGTATATCTTCCAAATTGGAAAGAATAAAGTTTGTGGCGAGCGTTGATATTTTGATCAAAGGATACAATAGGGAGTTAAACGAGGATTACCACAAGTATGCCTCGACTTGTACTTTGGTGCGCGACAAAGATGTGACCATGGTGGTCGATCCCGGTTCGCATGAGTCGATCGGGATGTACATCTTCGCGCTTGGAGAATACGGACTGACGCTTGCCGACATAAATTTCGTTTTTACCACTCATGAGCACTTGGACCACTCTATGAACCGGGCGGTTTTTGAAAATGCCACCATTATCGATCGGTACGGATATCATCACGGTGATGAGCACAGATTTCACTCAAATGATGAGGAATTTTCCATTTCAGACGACATCACAATGATTGCCACGCCGGGGCACGGCGGGGACATACACGCTTCGCTTTTGGTGAGAACGACGGAAGGAATTATTTGCGTTGCCGGCGATGTCTGGTGGTATGAAGACTTCACGCCGGAGATTGATCCAAATGCGACCAGCCAGGAAGATCTGGAAGTAAGTCGGAGGAAGATACTGGACGTGGCCGACTACATCATTCCCGGTCACGGCGGCAAAGTCCGAAACCCGGAGAGATGATGCTGCCGCAGTATGCAGTATTGAGTATTGCGTATTGTGATTGAGGTTGTGGTATAATGTGGCTCTAGGAGGAGAACTTTCAAATACAAACTCGACACTTTCGAGGTGATTTAGATGCGCCATATCGAAGGCTTTGTCTTTCATGCCATTATGCATGGCAGGCACTTTATTTTTGGAAAAGGCAGGGGGGAAGGCGAGCATTACAGTAATCTGACGATGAACCGTATCACCCCTTATAACGGTAAAGATCAGGCCGAGGAGGGCTACCGGGTTTTCGTGTCCAAGAATGCCCTCAAGCCGAGAGATTCAATGGCCATTTGTAGGTTCAAAATGGATGCTACTTCTTTTGATGGCCAGGAGATAGAAGAATGTGCCAAGCGTTGGATCGGCGAGGATCTAATAATAATTGGAGAGATGGATCTTGGTGTTGCTTTCTTTGGTCTTCCTCCGACTGGCGCAATAGGCCTTGGACACGAAGAGCTCTATGCAAATGGGTTCAGGTTTTACAATCGCCAAGCTTACCCGGGCATCTCACCAGAAGCTTACCTGAGAAAGATTCTGCGTGGAGTTAGCGAAGTGAGACGGCGAATGGACACAAGGGTCCAGCTGGCAACTATCGATATCAAGGAGGTGTGAGTTCTCACTTCATGAGATTTTTAAAGGCCCCGCGGCATTGCCGCGGGGCCGAGGCTTTTATCATGAGCTCACCCCGATTCTGTTATAATGAGAAAATGAAAGACACAGACAAGCGGCAGAGGGTTTATAAACATAAGGGATTTCTCCGCTCCGCCCCGTCAGACGGGGGTTGTCGGTCGAAATGACAACCAGATGATTGAGAAACAGAAAATTTACAACAACATTGGTATTTTGCTCGTTATCGGCATCATTGGCGGGACGGGGTTTCTGCTGATTAAAAATTCCGATAGCAATAAAGAGCCGGTTAAAATTATTCAGCCGAAAAAGGCAGGAAGTCAGACAAATTCTAAAGTAAAAGGCGAACAGATAGATTTTGGACAAGCCGGAATGACGGAGAAAATTAACATAAATACGGCAGCGCTTGCAGATTTGGATAAATTAAAGGGCATCGGTCCGGCGACGGCGCAAAAGATTATTGACTGGCGGACTCAAAACGGGACTTTTAAGAAAATTGAGGATATAATGAATGTCCCCGGAATCGGGGAGTCGAAGTTCCAAACAATTAAAGACAACATAAGCAAATGACGAAAGAGCAAACAAAAGAGGTGTTTGACCTGTATATCAAGGTCTTGAAAGATTTGGGTTACGAACCTGTAAATTACAAAAAATTTCCGGAGTTTTCTGACGGCGAGGCTAGAGGCCGGGTGGTTCTAAACTATGCTTTGTGGATGTGCGAGGAGGCCGTCGGTATGGTTGAAAAGGACATGGAAAAAGTCCAGCGCTGGCTGGGATTTGCCCAAGGCGTGCTGTGGAGTTATGGGGTATTTTCGATTGATGAAATGCGAAAGCATAATACGAGCAAATGAATTTGTAAAACTTCTTAAGGACTTTCGATAGGAAAAGTGCCATAATGTTTCTAATTGCTCTTATCCATAAAACGCAAACAAGCCAAGGGGGCTAAAAGTGAGCGAGTTAATGACGGCCAGAGAGTACATTTTGTCCTTTGCCGTGACAATTTTCAACCGGCTCTTCGATGTTCCGGAGGATGACTATAGCCAAGCCGTGGCCCTTCTTGAGCACCATGTTGACCGGACTGTTTTCATAAAACACAATGGCAACAAGAAGCTTCTGTTCAGAGAGGCGCCGGAAGCTAAGGCTGATAGCTTTATCCCTGACTTCGCTAGAAAATCGCAAGTGGCGTACTATGCCGCAGTGGCGATAACGATGGTTCCGGTGAATATGCTCATCGAAGAGTGGAAAGACGACCTTAGGTGATTATCGGGTGAATAATTGTTTGGTAGAAAGAAGACCGCGGGCCGCATCTCATGATGCGGCCCAGTTGCATATAAATTTTTGTATACTTGAATCGACTTTCAGGGGAATCTAAGATAGTAGTAGTTTAATGAATTCAAGCATTATCTCGAGCTTATTTTTGTAAGCTGGTAAAGCCACTGCCCAAGTGGAAAGGCGCGGAGAACCCACGCCTTTTTTATAAAAAAGGAAAACGGGACCCCTGCAACTGAATGCGAAAGGCCCCGCTTGGTGAATATCCCTTGTTGCTATTTTGACACGCGATTTTTTCCGGCTGCTTTTGCCCTATAGAGAGCATCATCTGCCGCTTTTATCAGTTCCTCGCGTGTTTGGCCGAACTTATAGGAAGTTGCGCCTATCGAAAGCTCAACCCCCACTTTTGTGACCTCCAATCTGAGTATTTCCGCAAACTCGGTGGCTGCGTCTAACCCAGTTGAAGGCAGCGCAACGATGAATTCATCACCATTGCCGTGGCGTCCTATGACATCTGTCTCTCGGAGCCTCTTCGCTATGGTCTGTGCAACTTGGCGAATGACTCGATCACCCTCATCGTGTCCATGTAGATTATTGAACATGCTGAAGTTGTCGATGTCGACTGCCAAGACACACATTGCCTCTTTTGTCCGCTTTGCTCGTTTGATTTCCACTCTGAGAGCGTTAACCGTCCCTTTTCGGTTGTGTACACCGGTCAGCTGATCGGTGTACGAAAATTCGCAATGCCGAGACCAGGACTGGACAGCGACCGCAACCTTATGGAGAAAGCGTTTCTGCTCAGGATTGGGTCGTGTTTGCGCTAGAATCTTGACGCTTTCAATTTCTGCGACCACCAAGGGATTTTCGATAGGGTTTCCTATCTCGAGGGCGGCGCCAGAATTTACTAGTACCCGGTAAGGTCCTAGCTTAATCGCTAATGCACACTCTTTGATTGCACTCTCAAGCTCCTCGATTTGATCTGGAAGTAGCTTGTTAATTTCTGCAATCAGCTTGTCCTGGTGCTCTCTTATACCTCTTTGAGCGACCAGTTTTCTTACTCGTCTCCTGTAATAGAAAACGAGAGCCAGCACTGCAACTATGAACAACGCGAACAACATGCCGAGCCCCCTTTCAAAGGGTTGGGATATTGCAATCTATATGTACTACTAAGTTCAGTGTGGGTGAACTTAGGAAACCTGAATTATACATAAGAACAGTCATTTTGTCAATAGCGTCGTAATTTTGGCTATCCGGGGTCCAGACATCTTGGACACTTTTAACCAAATAATTAAGAATTGAAAGGAGCTAAAAGTGAGTATCAAGATGACAGAAGAACAATTAAAGATTTATGGAGCCAGGTTAAGACTGGCTT
>JAJYFH010000058.1 GCA_021791015.1 bacterium
CCTCTGGCATTTAAGGGTTTTGGAACATCCTGAAACCACCAAATACCAACATCTTTTTCAAAAAAAGGAATCTTAAATATTTCGGCATACGTCGGCACCTTATACTCCAGCATTCCCAATTCTTTCTTTTTAACTGTCAGGTATTTATCAAAAAATAACCTCGGAAAGATTTCGAGTATAAAGAGACAGATCGGAAGAGGCTTTTCGTAGGAATAATTTATTCTCACGTATTCCATAAAACCTTCGTAATCATCTCGGTGCTGGCTGTCCAGTTTGGTCCAAGACCACCTATTTTCTGTTTCTTTGTCCATCCTTTTTAGACCTGACAAAAATATTTCACCCTTCTTCATTCTTGCAAACTGTTTCTTTAAGGAATCAAAAACCAGCATGTCCCACTGGATGACTACTATGCTATCCCAGGAGAGATACCGCCCTCTTTTGTCATACCAATCCAAAATCCCCAAATCACCGTGGATCCACTTATAGTTTGGGTCTTCAAATGGAGAAACATAAAAATCATCGAGAAAGGAGCCGAGCGTTCTTTGATATTCTTCAGCCTCTTCTTGTAACCCGCCAAAAAGACCAAATATTTTTAAATCAGGATTATGTTTTTTGAGCAGTTCCAATCTGTTTTTGCAGATTTCAGGCTCTTTATAAAACCAAAAAAGTATCGCAAGCTCCATAAGCTAATTATATCAAGTTTTGCTAACAAGAGCTTGGATTTTTTATTTATATTTGATCGTCGGGTGGGTTTTTATTATCTTAGGCTTGGCTAGCTTTTTCTTTTTCCGTTTGTAGATCAGAAAACCCAAAACACCGGCAAGAATAAACAGCAAAATTGGCCCGGCTATAACAATGATCGTAAACCAGAGAGGCCAAGCGGTTCCCAAAACTTTTGAGACTTTACCTGAAACAGAACTAGGGGCCTGTTGTGCCTGAGGGTTTTGGCTGGCATTTGGCTGAGTTTTGACGCTAGTGCTTGAAGGCGAATTAGCTGAGCTGGGAGTTGACGTACTTGATCCGGAGGAACTTCCGGAAGCAGGTTGTGAGGAGCCTGAAGAACCATTCATACCGGCTGGCGGGGTGAAATCTACGGCTAATTTTGCAGAGACAACAGGCGACTGCTCCTTGGTATCAATGTAGTAGAAATATGTCTCGGAACTATTGACGTTTGAGAGACTTAAGCCATGCCAGGCATATTGTCCATTCACAGTCGCCTGAATCAAGTTTGATATATCAAAACTATAGAAAGTGTTTTGCGTAGTTGCATCACAAGGATATCTAAGCATGCCTATCGAACTAACCGGCTGAGGCTGGTTGTTCCAGGTGAGACTTCCTTCCGACCAATCTCGATCAAGAAGAGAAACTTTGAAATTGTAACCGCTGTCCAAGTTGCAGAAGGTTAGGTAAGTTTTCAGATAAGCTGAGTTAATAGTGGAATGGGGCGGAATCTGAGAAATGTCGAAGTTAAAGAATGATGTCCCATGAAAAACACCGTTGCCATTCACTTGAGCAAAAACATAGGTTGTCGTATGCGTACCATAGTTATTATCCGGATTGCTGGAAAAAGCGCTGGTATCGGCATTTGTGGAAATGGTAACTGAAGCCGCACGCGCTTCTGGAATTGAATTGACACCCAGGCAAAGAATAATTCCGAAAATAATTAATGAAAGTTTTTTCATTCCCCTCCCTTAAACATTATAACTAATATTCGCAAATAAAAAAACTAGCCTGATCCTGGATCAGAAAAATGATAAAATATAAACATGGAAGAAAAAGCATTAAACGCGCTCAAGTGGATTGCCGGTATTCTAAATGAATATAATATTCCATATTGTGTTTGTGGCGGTATGGCAACATATCTCTATGGTTCCGGTCGGCCAGTAAATGATATAGATATTTCTGTTTCAGGAAAATATTTTTCTGCCATCGTCCCGCTTGCAAAGGATTATATTATCGGCGGACCAAAACACTATAAAAATGATAAGTGGGGTTGCACGACCCTTTCCCTAAATTATGAGGGGCAAGACATTGACATAACTGATGCAGATACTTTGCTGATGAGTAAAAAAGACGGAACTGGATGGATAAAAAATAGAGAAATTTATCAGAAATACCCCAATGTCATTAAAGAAATTGATGGCACTCACGTTTCTCTCATGGATCCGCGAGTGTTGCTCGAATACAAACAAGAATTAAACGACAAACACCAAGAATTTGACAGAAAATTTCTTGAAAAATATATCAAGCCGAATTATTAACCTTCATAAAACACCCTTTGATACAATCTTAGGGTGTTCTAATAGTTCTTTTGGCTCCCGGGGCCGGACTAGAACCGGCAACCTACTGATTAACAGCCAGTTGTCCGGCAACTGCCGGACTATCCGAAACATAAAATAAAGATTAGTTCTTTTGGCTCCCGGGGCCGGACTCGAACCGGCAACCTACTGGTTAACAGCCAGTTGCTCTACCATTGAGCTACCCGGGAGCGGAAGAACTAATCTTTATTATTTCTAATTAGATTTTTCAAAAATTCTCGCCCACGATGTGACTTGAGTTGCTTTTCACGAGCAATGGCATCCGATCTACTTTCAAATTCTTCTTTATAGATCAAGTCCCATTGTCCGGAAAATTTTTGAAGTGCAAATACTGGAATATTATAGCGAAAATAGCGCAAAAAATCAATTCTAAAAGACTTTGGGCTGCCTAACATAAAACCAGGCAGCCCTTGGTGTTTCATTTCGAAACCTCCTGTTCGATTTCGGCAAAAAGGGCCCGAATCTCCTCAACTGTGTAACTGGCAAGGAGTTTAATTAATCTGTAACCGGGTTTTTGCATTCTCTTAAACTTGCCTTCCGTCCTTGCTAGAAGAAATTGATAGGCATAATCCTCAACCGTTAAGGAATCTTCGGTCGGTATTGGTGCATTCTCACACCCAATGTAGAACATCTTTCTCCCTTCTATCGGTTTACTTTGGCATACTCTTCATTAAGGATTACCGCAAGACGTAAACTACTACCTCGATCATGAATGTATTTTGCAGACAAATCTGCAATTCTTATTAGCTGCTCAGCTTCACTCCCGAATTTTTGATAATCCCGAATGGCTTGTCTCAATTCACGTTCGATTTCCTTCAACCTTTCTTCCACCTCCGATATAGCATTCCCCCTAATTTTTAATGGCCCATGGCAAAATGCGTTCATCTCTTCTTCCTTCTTCCGAAATCTTTCCAAGGTACAAAAATGTCCAGCAAACGCAAATAGCTACTTTTTTGAAATAAAAAATAGCCCCGCTTTGCAGGACTCTTACTTTTGATTCAACAAATAGAAACCCGCAAAGCTAAGCCTTGAAGGTAAACCAGTATTTTGTTTGAATCATTTTTCTTTTCACGAAAGTTATTATAATACAAACATAAAATCTTTACAATATTTTTTTCGAATACTGCTACACTAGACTAGTTTAGTGTATCACGCATTACATTTTTAAAAATTTAGGTTTGAGATTTGGTTTCCTGCCTGCCGCGAAACAAGGAAATTGTTACTTGAAAATTGAAAATTTTTAATGCGGGTATTTGTCCGGAGAATCGTACTTAGAAACCCAGAAATTTTTCTTGATGAGATTGCCGGCAGTATCATAGATAAACCTGTAAAAAGTGGCTGTAAAAGATTTGGGCCCACGCACGTCTTGCTCAGTGATGGTCGGTGTTATCCCTTCTACTGTAGGTGAAACCCCCTGGGTTCCATCTGCATTCCCGGCAAATTTGATTGATCCCGGTTTCTTGGTACCGTAAAAATCAAAATAAAGTTTGTTGTCCAAAATCCGGGTTTGAATCAGGATATAGCCAGGGGTATCATTTTTGAAAATTAAATCTGGCGACGGCAGGTAGATTGTTGCATCTACGCCATAAGGCTTGTAATAACCTACTGGATAAGCATGGGCGGCACGCTCTAGGATGGGCAGCCCGGCATTCAAGGCGGCTCGAAAAGCAGTTGTGGATACCTGGCAAAGCCCGCCGCCGTACTCCGGCACCGTTTTATCTTTCAAAATAACCAGTTCCGGCAGATAACCGGTTGAAGCATCAACATTTCCCAAGGTATCGTCAAAAGAGAAATCTTCGCCTGGCTTAATCAAAACCCCATTGAATCTGGCTGCTCCAACATCAATATTATGAATTCTGTTTGATGGTGAACCGGAGAAGTCCGTCCAGCCGGTTGAAACAAGCTCCTTAATCCCCAACTTGTCCAAATTGCCGCTCGATACTTCCGGTTTGGTAATGGTCACAGGTATTTTTACTTCACTTTGATCGTTTTCCAAAGCATTTTTAATGTCTGCCGCCAGTTTATCAATTTGGACATCTCTGCCGTCAACGCTCTCTGCCACAACTTGCACTTTTCCATTCTCAACGTCCAGCTTTGCATTTTGTGCAGCTTGATTGATGCGGCCGGCAAACCCCTGGGCAAAATCCGTAATTCTCTTCTGGCTGAACCCGGTATCTATAACCGTGTCAACACTTGAAAGGGGAAATATGTTGTTAATGGAGGGTTTAGCTATCTCTGACTCCGCCGCGCTGTTGCCAAAGTCGATGAAGCCTGCGATATCATTTGCCGAAACACTGTATTTTTGGCTGCCGTCAGTGAGAGAAAAATTCTTTGAAAGAATCTCCTGCACTTCTG
>JAJYFH010000006.1 GCA_021791015.1 bacterium
CTGTTCTGAAAGATATATCCGCAATCTAAACATTTGTATCTCTTTTTTCCGTTTTTAAAACCATCTTTCTTTGTTTTTTCCGACCCACATTTGGGGCATTTTTTTTATCATTTTTATCTTTCAAGTTAAAAATATGCATATTTTAGGCTTTACATTAACAAAAAGTGGCTGTTTTAGCCACCAAAAAATGTTCATTAGGCCAATTGAATCAACCACCTAAGTGCTTGGTTGAAAATCTCGCATAATCATAAAAAAGACATTCACCTGGTTTTTGGGTCAGCAATTCTACTGAGCAATGACTTTAAGCTGGTTCGTTTCATTACTCTGATTCTCATGAGTTCAAATGGCTTAGCGCTTTTCTGAGTATCACCGTATTCGGTGGTAACAGCCAGCAAGTATCCTTGTTTTTTAAGATTATTTTCAACTGTAGTATTAAATGAACCGGATGGATAAGCGAGGAAAAGGCAGGGTTTTCCTAAGATCTGCTCCAAAGTTTTTTTCGAATCTGCAGTTTCCTTTGCTGTCAGTCCAGCATTAATCTTTCCTAATGATACATGATGAACGGTGTGTGATTGGATTTCCATGCCGCTTTCTGACAATGCCCTAATTTGGGAGTCTGCCATATATCCAGGTTCGCCCAAAGCACCCGTAATAATAAAGAACGTTGCTCTCATTTGATATTTCTGAAGAATAGGAAAAGCGTTCGTGTAATTGTCACCGTAACCGTCATCGAAAATAAGAGCTACGCTTTTGGCTGGCAAGGGATTGTTTAGTATAATGCTTTATAGATTTTTTCTTTCTGTTACTTTTGGGTAATTTTAACCAGCTTCTCTGGTTTTTTTGCAACTGTCTTCCTGTCTCTATCCTTTCAATTTATTTGTCGAGTGAACAAAAAAAACGGCATCCAACTGTTATTGTTGTGTGCTCTTCTCTTTAGAACTGCCAAGCGCTATAATCGCGCTCTTTACAAAATCAGCAGGAGCTTCGGGAGCGCTTACAAGCATATTCTGAACAAAGTATCTGGCCATATCTCTGTATTTGGAGTTTTTGTAACCACCTCCTCCAACTATACAATCATCCTGTGTACCGTATTTGACAATATATGATCCTTCATAGTTACTGGTCGCGCAAAGAAAACCATTGTCTGACTCCCAACTTGCTCTTACGTAATCTCGCTGGGGATCAATTTCTTTGAGTGTTTTTGCAAAGCTGACCATTTCATTGACACTCATGTCGGTATGAACATTATCTCCCAGGATATCCAAGTAATGGGTAACGTCGGCAACATTGCCAACCAGCCCCATAGATTTCACCTTATTCATAATGGCCTGGATTACTAGTGCTTGGCGCTTTGAACGGGCAAAGTCAGATCCCTCGTTATTATCCATGCTGTGGCGGCTGCGAGAATATATAAGGGCGGTATCGCCGTTCATGTGCTGCATACCAGCATCAAAATGAGGTGCAGGTCTGATGTACCCGCTATAATCCCAGGTTGGAAATTCATAATCAGTAAATGAGTCAGGTGCATTGACGTCTATTCCGCCGATGGTATTGATAAAATTCACTTCGCCTTGCATGTTGACTTTAACTCGATAATCGATAGGGATGTTGTATTCTTTTGAGATAAGGTCTGAGACAAACTGCATGGCATAATTTTGATCACCATGCTTTCTGTTCAATGCATATGCATAAACCTCGCCGATTTTGTCATTTTCGTATCCGTCATAAAAGTAAAGGTCGCGAGGAATGTTGAGAGTTACTAGTTTCTTTTCCTTCCAGTAATACGAAGTTAAGATAATGGAGTCAGTTCTTAGCCCGTCTTTGGTCATACCATAAACAAGAATATTGGTTCGACCCCTGTCTTGTCCTTTTAACGGTGTTGATTGCCCGTCCAAAAGACCAATTAAGTTATTGTTACCGGCGAAGGCTTTTTCCATAGCGGTGTAAGCTTTATATCCGAGATAACTACCAACGGCCAACACAATGAATATGAGCCCTAGAATGATTCTTCTTTTGAGCTTTTTCTTGCCTCGTTTCTTTCGAAAAAGTTTCTTCTTACCCTTGAAATTAACGGATTGAATACTTTCTTCTGATTTTATTTTAGTTCTTCTAAATAGCTTCATAAGTACTGAAGCATATTCTCATTAATCTGCTAGGTAGTCAACCTATTTTATGCTGAAAGTTCAAATCCCCTATGCTGTCTAATTTTTTGGCATAAAAAAATGCCTCATTTAAGGCATAATGTCAATCAAATTGTTGGTAGCCCGTAGGGGAATCGAACCCCTGTTACCAGGATGAAAACCTGGCGTCCTAACCACTAGACGAACGGGCCGGGAATAATTTGAAATTTACAATTCGAAATTTGTAATGAAATACCACGAAATTATAGCAAAAATAATAGCAGAATTCAAGGAAAATATGCTTGATTTAAGCTGTAATTTATGGTATATTCTCATAGCTTGAGTGAGTCGGATGATCGCCCCGCACCTTTTAGCCTTTAGTCGTGAATCCGTGTGATACAATATAACTTATGTATTATGTTTATGTCATCCAAAGTGCACAAGATAAATCCTTATACATAGGATTCACAACAGATTTGAAGAGAAGGTTCCAGGCGCATAATAAAGGTGAATCTAAATTCACTAGGTCAAAATGTCCATGGGACTTAATCTATTACGAAGCATTCAAAGACAAAACATTAGCTCAACAGAGAGAGAAAAGCTTGAAATATTACGGCAAAGCATGGGGACAGCTCAAAAGAAGAGTAGGTCTTTGAAGGCTAAAAGGTGCGGGGAGGAAAGTCCGGGCACCATAGAGCATGGTAGTCACGAAATGTGACCGGTCGAAAGGCCCGAGCCAGTGCCACAGAAACAATACCGCCCCGCACATAAAAGATACTGACTACGTCAATTAATAAAAACAAAGAGATGTAGGAAGCAGAAAAAATTAAGCTGTAATGCATAGTAATGTTCAATGAAATTGGTATCTTTTATGTGCGGGGTAAGGGTGAAAAGAGTGGGGTAAGAGCCCACAGCATTTGCTGGCGACAGCAAATGGAGGTAAACCTTACCTGGTGCAAGTCCGGTGGGCCAAAGTTTTCCTAAAATGTGTCTTAACTTTGTGAAAGCAAGGTATGGCTCTTGATTAGAAAGGTGTTGCTCGCAATGAAAACTACGGTCCGGACGCATAGATAGATGGTCATCAATAACAGAACCCGGCTTATAGACTCACTTGAGCAATAAAAGATCCCAGTATGTTGGGATTTTTTATTTAAGGTGATAGAATCTTTTTATGAATAGAATACTCGATGAAATGAAAAATAAAACTTTCTCGCGAGAAGTAACCTACCATACCCTTCCGGTTCTCGTTTTTGAGAAAGAACTCCTCTACTTTAAGGACAATCCTTATTTACCCAACCATCAAGCTCCGATATCTATCTGTATTATGACTGACCATTTCGAAGCATGGATTGAGTCAGCGAAAAAGCCGATCATAAATAATGACAAAGAAATCAAAAAACTTCTTAAAGAGAGTAAGGCGTACATTAAAGATAACAGAAAAGGATTGGAAACGACCACCTCAAATATCACGGCTAAAAACATCTTGGAAAAAATCAACGACCTAAACCAAATAAATGGAGATCTTTATAAACTTTATGCATTTTTTATAAACGAATCTTTTGAAACAGAAGATGAGGAACTCCTGGAAGAGCTTCCCCAAACTAGGCTGGAAATGTCAAAATTTGCTCAAATTATCTGGGACGGTCTAGAAAAGTGCCTTGAGATTATCAGTAAAAAATCTGGAGTGAAACGATCTAGCATTGATCGCATGACAACGAATGAACTTAGATCTCTTGTAAAAACAAGAATTTATGAAGACTGCTCGGAAAGACAAATATCTATAATCACAAAAGATAACCAAGCTCACATCCTTTTTGGCGGCGAGGTTACTGAACTTGCGGCGATCTTAAAACAAAGTAGACTTAAAGGTCAAATGCGGGGCAGCATAGCTTCCAGCGGAAAGGCCAATGGCAGAGTTTTGAAAGTCACTGCAGAACAATACAAAAAATTACATGAAATTTTAGACGGAAAAAAGGATTATATTTTGGTTACCCCAATGACAAGACCGGAAATTACACCATTCATAAAAAATGCGAAAGGCATAATAACCGATGAAGGTGGTATTACTTGTCACGCCGCAATCATAGCCCGGGAATTCAAAATCCCATGCATTGTCGGCACAAAAAATGCAACAAAACTACTTCAAGATAACGATCTTGTGGAGCTGGACGCAGTAAAAAATAAAATTACCAAACTTAGATAGTTTATGCCATCGGTGCATCAAGTGCATCGTAGTCATCTTTAGAAACAAATCGCGTCAGATTTGTGCCATCATCATCGACGGCACGCACTGCATACCTCTTCTGGCCGCTTTTACCCGTGTATACGGTCTTTTTTAGTTGGTCCTCGGGTATTTCTACCTTTTCTCTCTTTTTCACATTATAGAACTGCATAATAGTCTCCCCTTTGTTTATTCTGCCCTTATTTGGGCAGATTATTTATATTTAAGCGCATCATAAACAAAAAATAGCCCTCGTGCTATGTTAATTCCTACAAATCACGGGTTAGGAGGTTGGAACCGCTTCTTTATTCTTTTTGAGCACTTCTTCCTTCTCTTTTTGTGCGGCATTGGATATCTTTGTATCAAAGGCAACATTTAGGGTCGTATCAGACACGATGCTCTGCCTTTTGATATTAGCTTTCATGGGTAAACGAAAACCGAATGTAGATCCCACGCCTTCTTCTGAATGAAAGATAATTTCTCCATTATGATCCTCCACCACTTTCTTTGCCATAAAGAGCCCTAGTCCCGTCCCGTCCGGCCTGGTTCTACGTGCATTCTCGGCACGATAAAATTTGGTAAATAAGTTTTTTTGTTGTTCTTTAGGAACTCCGATGCCGTTGTCCGTAACTTCAAAACATGCATTTTTACCCTCCTTGTAAGCCTTGACTTTTATCTTGCCTTGCAGAGTGTAGTAAATGGCATTATCAATAAAGTTCATAACCACTTGCCTTACTTTCATTTCGTCAGCATAGAGATTTATTTTTCCTCTCCCTTCAAACACAACCTTTAGACCCTTATCCCTTGCTGTCTTCTCAAGCTGTTTGATTTCTTCCTCAACCATTTTCGTCAGCTCAAATTCCGTAGGCTCCAAGAAAAATTTTCCCGTTTCCATCCTGGAAACATTCAGGAGGTCATTTATCAATGCCACCATTCTTGTCGCTCCCGAGTAGGCTTCTTCAACAAACTCGTACTGCCCCACCTTTATCTCACCGGCATCACCCTCAAGCAGCATGGAAAGGTATCCTTTAATTGCAGTCAACGGCGTTCTTAACTGATGGGAAGCCATGGTAATAAACTCATCCTTGGCTTTGTCCAATTCCCGCAAATTCTCATTTGCCGTTTCAAGCTCGCTTGTCGCTTTTTTAACCTCACTTCTTAGAACCGTATTAAACTTCTGAATTTCTTCATATGACTTAGCATTCTCAATAGCTACCGATATCTGCGGACCGATAATTTCAAATATCCTTATGTCTTGCTTTGAATATATGTCACCTGAGCTCTTATCTCCAAGAAGCAATACTCCGGTTATGCGGTTATCGTTTTTTAATGGCTGAGCAATGTATGCGTCGTACTTTTTGAGAATTTGCTTTAAATGCGAACCCTCCTCCAGATCATCATATATACATATACCGTCTTTGGTTAATGTTTCTATATCCTTCGGATTTATCTTTAGATTTTTTTTGTAGCCTATACCTTGCGTTGTATAAACATCCCCGTCTTTTAATAGAATAAAAAATCCTTTTGAAACTTTCATTTCATCGATTAAAATGTTCATTACCTTAAACAACAGCTCTACCAAAACTATACTTGATGCCATGGTGTGGGATAGCTCGTCCAGCAGTTTTTCCGGGTCATAAGATTGTTTGAAGAAAATCCTATCTGTTCTTTTCCCAATCCACCTTTTTAGCGGCTGGAAAGAGAAAATGATAAATAAGGTCAAGATGGCTCTAAACAATATCTGCCAGACACTCAAAAGGTTATCAGCGGTAGGAAACATTATGTGATCAAGCCACAACATGGAAAATGAGTAAACAAAACCAATCAAAGTCAGTAAAATAATATAAGTCACTGATTTAGCCATAACCATTCTTATATCCATCAATTTATGTTTTACGATCGAGTAAGTAGCAAATCCAACCATTGCAATTGTCAGCATCTGACCAAGCCAATTTAGAAAGAAAATTCCGATCCATGGCATAATAAGATTGGTGACAAAGGCTGAGTTAGCCGATATAGCATCTCCAAGTAATAGATATAAAATCTGTTGTTTTCCGATCCCGGCAGTCACCCCATACTTTTTAAAGAGCCTATAGAAACTAAAGGTAAACAAAAAGAATATGTATAAAAAGTAGAACCAGTAATATTGGGTAAAAATTATTTGTTTTTCAAGTCCGGGTCTGACATTGACTGCCTTGATAATTAAGCCCGGATAAATCACCATCAAAACAATAGCGCTATTCAAAAGAAAAATAAACATAGCTCTCCACCAAAGGGTAACTTTGTCTCTTTCTGGAAAGATATATGTGAAATATAGAAAAATACTAGGGATAAAGGTAGCAGCTACATATAGAATTGTGCAAGATAGCAAGCTAGTTTCCTGAGAGACAGAACGATAAAAAATCATTGCAACAACCCATACTATCATTGCAAGGATAGCTGCAGAATAAACGAGATTTATTTTTTTTCTCGGAAAAAAAACTATTCCACCCAAACCCAAATCAATCAAGGCAGTAAGAAGTAGAGCTATATTAATTTTATCGAAAATCATAATAATCCTTATATTATTATACGAAAATTTGAGAAAAGTAAAAGAGGCGACCTTCGGCCGCCTCCTCAGTTCAGCTTCTGCACCACAACTCCCATCGATAGCGATGGCCAGGCGGCGCAGCAGGGTATTGCTCCTTCGTAAGCTGCCGGAAAAGAAGGCAGGGAAGAACCCTGAACCCCAACTATGTGATAGCAATTGCAGTCCTTGCCATCTAGCCTTTCCAAGATATCTGCTTCAGGCTCTGGGTACACTTCGTTAATAACGACTGTACCCGGCCAAATCAGGTCAATATAATCCCTGAGAGCACTATTAAGAGTAATATTTACTACTATCACCCTCTTGCCCGTTAGATTATCCGGCCAATCTGCCTGATTCTGGCCATCTTGGACATCAAGACTATAAACCCTGTCTTTCCCCAACAGCTTAACAACTCGCCGACCAATAAAGCCCTTGCCCCCCAGAATGATCACTGGCGTTTCCGCGCCTAATGATTCGCGAAATTTAACCAGATTAATTGCCATGGAAACAACTTGAGCGGTGAGATCGGCTTCTGGAGCTTCCCGTATAATACGTCTGTAGTAAAGGATTCCTGGAAGCGTACCTGCAAAGGTCTTCCTTCTAGCACCCAATAAAAGACGCAATTTCTCCATGTGATCTGCTATCTGCCTGAGATGCTCAACATTCTGGGAATCAGTGAACTGACCATTAGTTGCCGATATAGCAAACATAATAGACAGCTTACCATTTTGCCACAAGAGACCTGAAGGTCCAGGACGCCAGACATGTCTTCTTATCATATGAGGATAAAAGTAATGAAGGGCGTATTCACCTGTTGCTGGATAAACTAGAAACAGAGATTCTATCAGGTTAATCCTTTTGTTGACTAGCCCAACTAACCTATAGAACCAATCGTGATTGAATAATAAGTTGACTGACTCTAGTAAACAACGCTTTATATGTAACTTAAAGATTTTGAACAACTTTTTCACCTCCTTTTTAGTAAGAATTGTTTGTCATTTAGCAAAAAAGCTGGAGAAAATTTACCTATTCAGTTGTCAAAGATCATTGGACAATCCATAATACAATATTATTATGGCTTTGTCAATATGTTTGCTCACTCACCCTCTTAATCCTATCATTCAAAGGTAAAAATTCAAAGGCGTTCCTTTTACTTTAAAGACTCGTGTGCCACAGATTTATCAACGCCGAGAGATTTTCTCGTCAAAAATTTTTTGAACAAAATGTTGGCTAAGATTAAAATTATTCCGATAATTATTGCCGTGGTTGTGATTTCAAGATTCATTCTCTCCACCTTTGCGGCGATGTCACGCGCCATAGGAATTACTAATTGAGATTTAATATTTGGAAGAGCAGTGATTTTGCTATCTGCAAAGTTTATGAGCCACGAAAACCCAAATTTTGTTTCCAAAAAGCTTATCAGATAGAACAATCCGGTTATGATGATCAAATAGATCCCCAAAATCATTGGTGTTTTCTTCCATGCGCCGGCAAACAGGCGAGCCAAAAGCACAAGAATGATGAAAAGAATTGCCGGTAAAAAGTAGAAATTTTTGGTTATGGGCGCCAGCCAGCTTTGTATCCCAGAAATATTTTGAAAGTTGTTGTTCGGCTTTGGATTATTCGGAGTCACTTGGGAAGTATCAAAGTTGTCCGGAATATTGTTTACGGCAAAAAGCGGGGTCGCGGTATTGCCAAACTTCTGCATCTGCACCTGTTTAACCAGGTCGTCAAAACTAACGCCGGCAATCCTGCAAGTTCCAAGATTCATAGTAAACTGGCCGGGATAAGAGCAAACCGGCAAAGCGCTGTACTTTGCCCTAAACTGCGCCATGATACCATTGTAAATATTGTCCTTCAGATCTCCGGTAGCAACAGGCGCCAGCTTTTTCCCGGAAAAAAGCCACGGCCAAACCGAATCAATGAACGATTCGGTTTCTTTCTGCATAAGTTGGGGCGTTAAGACGTTTTGGGCAAAAGCTATCGTGTCTGCTTGGCTGAAGGGATTTGCATTTTCCGATTGGGCAGCCGGCGCGCCGCTTGTATCCTTCTCTCCGCCACCGATGATACTCGTTCCTATCTCGGAAAAGTTATTGTGAATTATGGTGTAGGTATTGTGGCTTTTTAGCTCATTTTTGATAAATCCGGGATTAAAAATAGTGAATTTTAAAGAAATTAAAAACAGGCAAACAAAAAAGGTCGGAAGTAAAATAATTGTAAAGATTATGGAAATAGCTTTTGCCATTACGCTTATAGTAACACCTTTCCAGCACAAAACAAGGGTAGACCAACAAATTTAATATAAACCAGACAGAATTCATATGGGATAAAAGATTCTGGACAAGCCAGAATGCCAGTATACTAAGTTTCTCCCAGTTCGTCATTCTGGATTGTCCAGAATCCTCCCTGAGTATGGGCTTTCATTTAGGTTTACAATTTACCGTTAAAATAATCTGCCTGGGAGTTTTTAATCCCATGGTTATGATATAATTTGAATCATGAAGGAATACACCAAAACTAATCTAGAGAAAGCCGGGGCAGTGCTAATTCGAGACAATAATGGTATGGAGGAGGTATTGCTTGAGTACCGTGCCCGCGGCTACGACGACTGGACTTTTCCTAAGGGCGACATCGAAGACGGAGAAACCCCAGAGATGGCAGCCGTTCGCGAGCTAAGGGAAGAAACCGGATTTGACGTGGAATTAATTGAGAAACTGCCCGATATAAACTACGAATTTGAGCAAACCGGCAAAGTGCACCACGTCACGCAGCACATGTTTTTGGCAAAAATTTTAGACGGACACCTTACCCCGGAGTTTAAACACGACGGTTTAAAATGGATATCAACAGAAGAAGCGGCCAAAATCCTAACACACCAAGACCTCAAAGATTATTTGGAGAAAATAAACCTAAAATCAGCCGAGAGAGCTCTTTAACTTTTCGAGTGCTAATTTGCGCATAGAAACCTCATTTTTTTCATATGATTCCATCTCGGCAAAGCTTTTCTGATGGCCATCAGGGATAAATATCGGATCCCAGCCAAAGCCGCTCACGCCGCGAATTTCTGTCGGAATTTCTCCCTCCACCTCGCCTAAAAATACGTGACATTTTTTGCCATCATAAAAACCAACCGCCGTTTTTGCTTTGGCCTGCCTGTCATCCTCTTTGACCATCATTTTCAGGATACCTTCGTTGCCAACCGAATCAAGAAACCACTTGATAAGTGCTCCGGGCAAGCCATTCCAAGCCGAAAATTCTAGGCCGGTGTCTTCTACCAGTACCGGCTTGCCCGTTTTTTCGTATGCATCACGCGCCTTTTCTTTGACAATTTCCAAAACATTAATTCCTTGAGGTTCCAGCAAATCGAGATCAATCTGTTCCAATTCCAAGCCGAGAATTTGATTAAATTCCCTGAGTTTGTTTTCATTGCCTGTGGCAAAATACCCTATCTTCATCCTATTTTTCTCATGTCAACACCTGGTGTCGACACCAGGTGTCAGTATTAGTTCAATATTTAAATAGTTTAGAAGGATTTGAAGGTTCAAATTTAGATTTCAGTGTCCTAAATGTCTAGACCCTGCACCTTAATCCCTAAGCTGTGGCAATTAAATATCCTTCACTTAATCCTAAATATTTTCCCGAATCGAGCAGTTTTTTACGTATTTTTGCATGATTTTCTTTATTTCTTGCAGTTCAGAAAGGGTGAAACTTCGTTCTTTTTGATAGGTTTTATTAAGCGTTACCTCTGGCATAAAGTTCTGAATAAAATAGTTGTTCGAACCCATTATCATCTGGCCCATTCTTTCAAAATCTTCTAAATGATGGAGCTTAGGTAAAACTGTAGTTCTAAACTCATACTTCAGACCCGATGTTTTAATAATTTCTATACTGCGGGCTATTTTTGCAACGTCAACCTTGCCGGCAACTAACGGATACTTCTCGCGGCATTGCTTTATATCCATGGCAACATAGTCCACATTACCACCATCTAAAATCTGTTTTAAAAAAGCTGGATTTGTGCCATTTGAGTCAAGCTTTACGAAGTAACCAAGCTCTTTTATTTTGGCGATGAATTCAGCCAAATCTTCATGAATAGTCGGTTCTCCTCCTGTTATGGTCACGGCATCTAGAAGATCCTTTCTTTTCTCAAGGAAATTAAACAAGAAGTCCTCGGAAATCCTAGCGGGCAGTTCCGTACTTTCGAGGTCGGGATTATGACAGAAGGGACAACGAAAATTACAGCCTTGCGTAAACACAATGGCTGTAATTTTGCCTGGATAATCTATGAGTGAGCTTTTGATTAGCCCTGAGATTTTCACTTTTTTGCCCTATTTTTCTTCTTGCATACAAAACTCAAGCCTGTCATCGTACTCAGCTTGCTTTGAGTCATTCCACTGGTCGACTGGCCTGATATAACCGACGACTCGTGAGTAGACCTCACACTTTTGTCTTTTCTGTTCTAGTTCGTTCTCCATTTTTTCCTCCTTTTATTTTTATTTAACTAACTCGACAATACTAGTTTGCTTTTTGTCTACGTAACCAATTTCTTCATCGCATTTTGGACAGTATTTATGCTCTCCGGCCATATAACCATGTTTCGGACAAATACTGAATGTTGGTGTAATAGTAAAGTATGGTAAGTGGAAGTTTTGAGCAACTTTTTTAACCAATTTTTTTACTTGTTCGTAATCATCTATTTTTTCGCCTACAAATAAGTGAAGAACGGTTCCTCCGGTATATTTAGTCTGCAGATCGTCTTGTAACTCTAGAGCTTCAAAGATATCGTCCGTGTGATTTACGGGTAACTGTGAGGAATTTGTATAGTAAGGCTTTGCTCCAAACTTTGTGGCTTCTTCATTGGCAACAACAATGTCCGGATACAGCTCTTTATCTTTGTTTGCGAACCTTCTGGTCGTTCCCTCACCCGGTGTTGCTTCCAAATTATACATATGACCAGTTTCTTTTTGAAATTCCACCATCTTCTTTCTAATATGAGTCATCATCTCTTCAGCAAACTTTTTTCCCTTTGTTGTGGTAATATTTTCACCCTTCATGAAGTTCATTACCGACTCGTTCATGCCCAAAATACCGATTGTATTGAAGTGATTTTGCCAGTATGAACCCATCCTCTCCTTAATGCTTGAGAGGTAGCTCTTTGAATAAGGATACAAACCTGCTTCAGTCATACGATCAATAACCTTCCTCTTAATCTCCAGCGATTCTTTAGCAACATCCAGAAGTTCATCGAGCCTTTTTAGGTAGTCCTTCTTATCCTTAGATAGGTAGCCAATTCGGGGAAGATTTACCGTAACCACACCAATGCTTCCAGTTAGAGGATTAGCGCCAAAAAGCCCTCCTCCTCTTTTTCTGAGCTCTCTATTGTCTAATCTTAGTCTGCAGCACATACTTCTCGCGTCCTCAGGATCCATGTCTGAGTTAATAAAGTTAGAGAAGTATGGGATACCATATTTAGCGGTCATTTCCCATACTGGTTTCAAAATCGGGTTATCCCAATCAAAATCTTTGGTTATGTTGTATGTGGGAATTGGAAAAGTAAAAATTCTGCCCTTATGATCGCCTTTTAGCATAATCTCAGCAAAAGCCTTATTGATCATATCCATCTCTTTCTGGAAGTCTTTGTATTTCTCCTTCTTAGCTTCACCGCCGATAATTACGTGCTCATCAGCTAATGAACCGTTTGGGTTTAGATCGAGCGTAATGTTCGTAAAGGGCGTTTGGAATCCAACTCGTGTTGGAACGTTCATATTATAAATAAACTCCTGTATAGCCTGCTTCACGCCGCTATAATCCAGTTTGTCATATCGAACAAAAGGAGCGAGAAGGGTATCAAAACTTGAAACTGCCTGAGCACCTGCCGCTTCCTGCTGTGTAGTGAAAAGGAAGTTCACGAGCTGACCCAGCGCGGTTCGAAGATGCTTGGCCGGACCGCTCTCAACCTTTCCGGGAATACCTGTAATCCCCTTGATTAAAAGGTCTCTCAAGTCCCAGCCGCAACAATATGTAGCGAGATATCCTAGATCGTGAATATGTAAATCTCCTTCAACTTGTGCTTTCTTAATCCTTTCGGTATAAACTTTGTTTAGCCAATATCTCTGGACAACTCTTTCGGACACAAAAACATGCATGCCCTGAAGAGAAAAGTTCATGTTTGAGTTTTCCTTGATTCTCCAGTCAGCGAGTGACAGGTAGTCCTCAACGAGCGCGTCAGAGTCAAGCAACGGCTTAATGTCGCGCATCTCGGCATGTTGTCGCCTGTAGAGTATGTAGGCTTTTGCTGTATCCTCAAATACGCTCTCCAGAAGGACATGTTCTACCGCATCCTGTATTTGTTCAACCTGAGGTACGTTTGATTCGTCAAATCTTTTATTAAGGTAGCTTGCTGCCTTGTCGGCAAGTTTTCGAGCAATGGAAACACCAAACTCCCCTGTTGCTTCGCCAGCTTTTCCTATAGCTAACACTATCTTTTCCTGGTCATAAGGAACTACTTCACCGCTTCTTTTTCTAATCTTCGTAAAAGGCTTCTTTTTCAAATAGCGTTTTGCGATTTTCAGCTGACCCTGCTCATCAGGAGAATTTTTCCCCATGCTCACCTCCAATTTTATTTAAACTTTTTTATTTTTATGAAATTTTTTCTAACTCTTTTTTAAAGCTATCTATGGTCTCAAAGGATTTATATACTGAGGCAAAACGAACATATGCCACATCATCAAGCTTTTTTAATCCTGCTAGAACCACATCGCCAACCTCTTTGCTCTTTATTTCGGTAAGTCCTCGAGCTTTTAGATCTCTTTCTATGATGCTAACAAAATCTTCAATCTGTGCATCTGAGATTGGTCTTTTCTCTAGAGCTTTTTCAATACCATACTTTAGCTTTTCCCTTGAGAATGATTCTTTCTTGCCATCCTTTTTTAACACAACCAGCGAGGCAACTTCAATCCTTTCGTAAGTTGTGAAGCGGAAATCACATGCCCCACACTCGCGCCGCCTTCGAATAACATCCTCGCCTTCGGCGTTTCTTTTTTCAAGGACCTTTATTTTGCTTGACTTGCATTCAGGACAACGCATTTTGTTCCCCTAGTTAAAAAATTTACACCACTTATGGTGTGCAAAAAAATAATAGACCACCAGATATAGCGTGTCAAGCCTTTTCTTTTCCACTATTTATAAACAAATTTTTCCCTTTTTTAAAAGCATATTTGCATTGTCCACAGGTGTTTTTGAACAAGTTTCCCTGGCTTTTTGTAACAAAAAAGCCTCGGTTTTCGCCGAGACTTTCTTTGTATCTATTTAAAGGGTTTTTTATTCCATTCTTTTTCTGATGAAGGCCGGGATTTCTAGTTCGTCGTCAAGCTCCTCTTCAAAACCTGGATCTTCTTCAAAGATAGTCTTTGCAGTATCAATCGAGCCTACGGAAGTAGTCTTTGGACCTTCAAATCCTGTCGCAATAACCGTAATTTTTAGTTCATTTGATAAACTTGGATCAATAACGGCGCCGAAGATAATGTTTGCATCAGGATCTACCGCTTCGGTTATAACCTTAGCTGCTTCGTCGATTTCGAACATTCCGAGGTCAGCTCCACCTGTTACATTAAAGAGAACACCCTTTGCTCCGTTAATGGAAAGCTCAAGTAACGGTGACCTGGTGTCGACACCAGGTGTTGACATGATTATAATTACTCCAGCATAGCACCGGACTGGATTCTGAACAATTCTGAATACAGCCCGCCGGCTTCGACAAGTTCTTTGTGAGTATCTTCCTCAACTATTCGCCCCTTTTCCAGAACGATAATCTTGTCAGCTTCCATAACAGTCGCTAGCCGGTGGGCAATGATGATGGTGGTCCTGCCCTTGATCACTCTCCAGATAGCCTCCTGAACGAGCTGCTCGGATTTTGAGTCAAGATGAGAAGTGGCTTCATCCAGAATGAGAATCGGCGGATTTTTTAGAAGGGCGCGAGCTATGGCCACTCTTTGCTTTTCGCCGCCGGAAAGCTTGATGCCCCTCTCACCAACAATCGTGTCATAACCGTGAGGCAAACCCATAATGAAAGTGTGAATGTTGGCAGCCTTTGCCGCTTTTTGAATTTCCTTCATTGAAGCTTTCGGGGTGCCGTACTTTATGTTCTCTTTGACTGAATCATTAAAAAGCATGGTTTCCTGCTGAACGACGCCGATATTCTCCCTCAAGGATTTCTGCGTCACGTCACGGATATCCTTGCCGTCAATTAAAATCTGTCCCTCGCTTACGTCGTAGAACCTGCCCAAAAGCTTGGCAATGGTGGATTTGCCTGTCCCTGAAGGCCCGACAAGAGCTACAGACTGGCCGGGATCTGCCGCAAAACAAACATTATGCAGGACTTTTCTCCCGCCATTATAGGCAAATCCAACATTTTTGAACTCAACTTTTCCTTTTACTTTTTTGATTCTCTTGGCATTTGCCTTGTCGACGACCTTCGGCTTTGTTTCAAGGAAATCCAAGACATCTTCGATGGATTTCATCGCTTCTTGAGCGTCGTCATACAACCATGTCAAGTTGCCAATCGGCCAAATGATAAAATTGATGTAGGTCACGTAGAGAAGGACATCGCCCGGAGTTATCTGCCCATACAGCGCTTTGAATGCTGCCATGGTCAAAATGACCACCCTGGCAAAGTCCATGACGCCGTATCGGCCCAAGACGAACGCCGCCCTCTTCTTGCCTCGAGCTACATTTAGGTCTGTCCATTTTCTGTTCTTTTTCCTGAAAAGTTTCGTCTCGTTGTCTTCCTGAACAAATGATTTGACGGTATGTATGCCGGCAGCCACTTCATAAGTCTGGCCTCCGATCTTGTCATATTCCTCATTGACCTTTAGATGCATTGGATTGATCTTTTTGACAAGCCTGATAGTGCTTGTGAGGAAAATGCATGCTGAAACAAGGATAATAGCACCGGCGATAGGGTCAATTACAAACATCATTACCAGCGCAAACACCGCCTGTATCATTTGGGCGGCAACCCAGTTTGATATCTGGCTAAGCAGCGAACCGGCTCTCGAGATACCGCGGTTAAAAGTGGCCATCATCGAACCTACTCTCTCTTTTTCATAAAAATCAAGGGAAAGCTCAGTCAAATGCTTAAAAATCCTGTCACGAAGTATGCTCTGAGCGCCCGCCTCAAGCTTGGGAGCCAAATAATTCTTCGTGATATTTATAAATGTGTAAATTAAAAACATTATGAAAAGAATGGCGCCGATTACTATACCGTTTTCGATTCCTTGCTGCCTGCCGATAGATTTTGAAACGATGCCTGTAATGTTATTTATGATTTGCTTGTAAACCAAAGGGGCAGCAGCTCCAACTAGCGCCTCAACAATAGCTAAAACAGAGAGTGACAGCATCACCCACTTCAGCGATTTCATTATTTGGTATAATTTTCTCAGATTTTTCATCACAACAATTTAAGCAACTACACGATCTCTAATTGAATAACTAGGCTTAACATCTTGCCATTCCAACTACCCCAAAGTCATTCCCGCGCAGGCGGGAATCTATTCAACCCGGATTCCCGCCTGCGCGGGAATGACAGAAAGATCAGAGTGGAGTTAACGAACGGTAAAGATTTTATCATAAAATGCCTCTGCAAACAAGAAATTTTTCAAAAATTAATTACCCAATTGACACGCGCGCAAATTAATCATAATATCAGAATCACTAATACGAGTATCATGGCTTATAAAATTCTTCTTGCCGAAGATGACATCCAACTTGTTGAGATGTACAAGCGAAAGTTCCAGCTTGAAGGATTTGAAGTGCA
>JAJYFH010000059.1 GCA_021791015.1 bacterium
ATTCTGTTTTAGACACGGCCGAGTATTTGGAGAAAAATTTCGGATTTGAAGTTACAAAACTGCCGGTTTCAAAGGAAGGAATAGTTGATCCAACAGATTTGGAGAGTGTAATCAAGGACAACACAGCCGTTGTCTCAGTAATGTATGGAAATAATGAGGTTGGTTCCATCCAGCCAGTCAAAGAATTGGGCGAGATTATTAAAAGGGTAAACGCTAAAAGGGTCAGACCCTTGCAAAATAACGGGAAATCTCATGATTTTGAGCACGAAAATTCCTTACAAGGGTCAGACCCTTGCAGTCAACCGATTGTTTTCCATACCGATGCGGTGCAGGCGTTTCAGTATCTTGATTGTGACGTCAAAGGTCTGGGCGTGGATATGCTCTCTCTGACAGGGCATAAGTTCTACGGACCGAAAGGTGTGGGGCTGCTTTATGTAAAATCAGGCACGAAATTTCTGTCGCAGCAACAAGGCGGGGCGCAGGAAAGAGGCCTGAGAGCCGGAACCGAGAATGTGCCATATATCGTCGGAATGGCAAAAGCAATGAGTGATACCAGGAAACAATTAACAATTAGCAAACAACAAATCGCTGATTTGCGAGACTATTTAGTTAAACGAATAGCGGCTGAAATTCCCGATGTGGTTTTGACCGGACCGGAAATCGGCAAAAAGAGATTACCGCACATTGCCAGCTTCATATTTAAGAAAATAGAAGGTGAGTCGATTCTCATTAATCTGGACTTGCTTGGCATCGCCGCATCCAGCGGTTCTGCCTGCACATCCGGAAGCCTGGCATCATCGCATGTTTTGACGGCCATGGGTTATGACGACCTTCTGGCGCACGGTTCTATCCGTTTTAGTCTTGGCAAAATGAATTCAAAGGAGGAAATTGACGAGATGATGAAACATTTGCCGCAGATTGTAGAGAAATTAAGAGGCATGAGCCCGATAAAGTAGAATTATGGCCAATCAGGAGAAGATACAAAAGGCGGTCGAGAAATTCCACGAGGTAAGGGATATGCCTTTTCATATTTCTATGGATGGGGAGGCAGAATACGATTGTGAAGGAAAGGCGAGGCTGCTGGCAAAAGAGTTGCAGTCACTGGGCTACAAGCCATTTCTTCGGGCGAGTTTGTTCCATTGGTCGGACCTGGAATTGCCGGAGGAAATAAACTCAATTGGGCACGAAGATGAGAGCACTCATTGGTTTTTGGAAGTTGAGAATCTGGATGGAGAGAGTGTTTTTGTTGATCCCACCTGGAATCCTGAACTGGAAAAGGCTGGATTCTTGATATCGGAGTGGGATGGCATAGGGTCTACAAGTTTAACAACCCCTTGCTATAGGATATTTTCCCGCAAAGAATCAGAAGAGCACTTAAAGACAGTCAAATATCCGGATGATGATTTTTATGACGCTTTTAATAAATATTGCGATAGTTTTTTGGAAGGAGGAAAAGTTGGCTAAGAAGAAAGTAGTAGCGGTTAGCGGAGGATTTGACCCCATTCATATCGGTCACGTGCGAATGATAAGGGCGGCATCAAAGCTTGGGGATGAGCTTGTAGTGATTTTGAATACGGACCGGTTTTTGAAAGACAAGAAAGATTTCATTTTCATGCCTTTTGAAGAAAGAAAAGAGATATTGGAAAGCATCGCAGGCGTATCTAGGGTAGTTGAATGCATAGACAGGGACCAAACAGTTTGCGAGACATTGGCGCAGCTCAAACCTGACATTTTCGCCAATGGCGGAGATAGAAAAGACGAGGATGACATTCCGGAGCACGATGTATGCGCACAGCACGGCATAGAAATGGTATTTAATGTCGGCGAAGGCGGCAAAGTGCAGTCATCAAGCGAGCTGGCAAAGAGGATGAAGAAATGAAGATTGTAATTCAGGGAATCGAATATAGGGTTATTGCAGAAGGAGCCTATGCCACTAAGTCCGAACCGGATAAACCGTATAAAAAATATAAATTGAATGACAACAAAGCTTTAGTTATTTCAGATGAAGAGGATTTTGCGTTTTTCGGAGAAGATTTTGGGGAGTTAGATCTGGAACCGGGAGAGAAAAACATTAATTATAAAGGAACAGAATTCAAGCTTGCCACAGAAGATTATCAGATTTTAGAAAAAGCTGTGTTCGGAGAGCCGGAAGGGAACTTGAAATTCTGGGATTATGAGAACGGGGAGCAAGTTATAAGTCTTGGGGTAAAAGAAAATGGCGAGAGGAGTGATGTGGCGGGAAAAGTCATTGATAAAAAAAGTATTAAATTTATATAGATTCCCGTCTTCGCGGGAATGACGGGGAAGGGTCAGAATGACGAATTAGGTTTGAAAATTGACAAATTGGTAATTGAATGAAAATTAGAAATTGAGAATTGAAAATTATTGGTTAAGGGATGATTCCGGTCAAGTCAGAATGACAAATTTCAGACATTAAAAAATTGGGAATTGTTTAGAAATTGGATATTAGCCTGCCTGCCGGCAGGCAGGATTTAGGAATTAAATGAGGAGGAACGACGAATGAGTGATATGTATTCAAAAAAAGTAATGGATCATTTTCAAAACCCAAGGAATGTTGGTGAGATTAAGGATGCCAGCGGTGTCGGGGAGAAGGGCAACCCGACTTGCGGCGACATCATGAAGATGTACATCAAGGTTGGCAAGAAAAATGGCAAGGAAATCATTGAGGATATCAAGTTTCAAACTTTTGGCTGTGGGGCAGCGGTAGCAACATCGAGTATGATCACGGAAATGGTAAAAGGCAAGACTCTGGAGGAAGCAGAAAAGATTTCAAACGCGCAAGTTGCTGAAGCTCTTGGAGGTTTGCCGCCTATCAAAATGCACTGTTCGAATCTAGCGGCCAATGCTTTAGGGGATGCCATTCAAAACTATAAAAAATCTCGCTCAGTCTGAACCTTCAATATAACAAGGACGCACCTTACCAGGACAAAGCAAGGAACGTCCTTGTTGCAAGAAAACCTGGCTAATGCGCTTCAGGATGCGATAACCAATTATAGGGATAATTTAGGGACTAAGTAGGGGTTGATTGGGATTTGTAGCACATGTCGTGCAAGTAGTCCCGATTAATCACCATAAATCACCATTAATCCCATTCCGATTTGTATTTTTGGCTAATGCTTGGGTAGGCAAGAAAAATTACAATGTTTTTGTTTCAATTAGGCGGGTTAATGTGTTAATCTATGATTATGAATTGGGTCGATGCCATTATAGTTATCTTCATCATTTACTTCCTTGTGATGGGCTACTTCCAGGGGTTCTTGAAGCAGTTTATCGACCTGGTGGGGCTCATACTTTCGTTTCTTTTTGCGATAAAATTTTACTCATATCTTGCCCAGCTTTTTAGCAATCATTTTAATATACCGCTTTCTTTCGCGGGTGTTGCAGGTTTCTTTCTTGCGTGGTTTGTTTTCAGGGTTATTTATTATTTCGTATCAACATTTGTTTACAAAAAAATTCCCAAAGATGTTCTGGAGTCCAAATATAATCGCTTTGGCGGAGGAGCGCCCGCTCTTATTCGCGGTGTGGTTACCGCGGCAATTCTCCTTATTTTATTTATGGTTTTACCTATACCGACAAATGCGAGAGATGACATATCGCACTCAAAAATTGGCGGCAGTTTGGTCAAGCACTCTGCAAGTATCGAGAGCTATCTTGAGAAACAATTTGGCGGCGCCATAAATGATACGCTCACTTTTCTGACTGTAAAGCCGGAGGGCGATGAGACGACGGATCTCGGATTTAAAACAGACAAGCTCTCGGTAGATACCGCAAGTGAAAATAGAATGCTTGACTTAGTGAACCAAGAAAGGACATCAAGAGGTTTGGGCAAGCTTGTCATGGATAAAAAACTGCAGGATCTGGCTCGGGCTCATTCGAAAGACATGTTCGAGAAAGGGTACTTCTCCCACACTGATAAAAACGGAAAATCGCCCTTTGACCGGATGCATGATGCGGGCATAAACTTCCTTGTCGCGGGAGAAAACTTGGCCCTGGCTCCAAGTGTAGACATTGCGCACAATGGACTTATGAACAGTCCCGGGCACAGGGCAAACATCTTGACGGCTGACTTCAACAAGGTTGGGATCGGGGTTATCGACGGAGGCGTGTATGGTAAAATGTTCTCACAGGAATTTACGGATTAAGTGAAAAGACTACTGAAAAAACTTTTGAAATTTCTTTTTGTGGCCGCAATGCTTATAGTAGTTGCAATTTTTGGCATTGCCATCTACCTCTCGCCGCAGAGCAAGCTGGAGCATGCCGATGCGATTGTAGTTATCTCGGGTGGAGATACTGACGAAAGGATAAGCGAGGGCGTGCGCCTATATAAAGAAGACTATTCTCGTGAAATCATTTTTTCCGGCGCGGCCGCCTCGGGAACAGTGTCAAACGCTGCCGCGATGCGAAACATAGCCGTCCATGAAGGTGTAGCGCCGAGTGGCATTTTGCTTGACGAAACCTCGGTAGACACGGAAGAAAACGCTGCCAATGTGGCAAAAATTATCAAAGCGCAGAATTTT
>JAJYFH010000007.1 GCA_021791015.1 bacterium
CGATCTTCAAAACTCCGGAAGTGTTGTTCACATTTTTACCCTCCAGGATGTCGGGTGTGATGGTGTTTATGGGCACCCCATCCTTGTCCAGGATTAGCTTTCCTGTGGTTTTATCTCTCAGGCGGTTGGCCTCCTGGACATGGTCGCCTATGTCTATAAGGGCATCCAGGCTGGTACAGCCCACGTCTTGTCCATCAATTATCCTATGTCTCCCGCACCCATCCTTGTAAATGTCATCGTCCTCGCCGTGCTCGTATTGCCTGTAATCGATAGCTGCCAAAATTTCCCAAGGAACGTTTGTCAGCTCTTGGGCTTTTTTTGCAGAGGTCACATAGCATGGATTGTCGCCGTTAGGATTATCCGCAGCGTTTTTGTAGGTAAATCTTTGGTTAGACTCACTTCTGCCGTTAGGGCTAAGAACATTTAACGATAGGGGCGGGAGTTGAGCTGTTCCGCTTTTCCCTCCTTCCATCTGCGGACATGAATTTGCGGAGTCCCCCATGCCCCCGCCCAAAAGTGCGACGGTCAAAACAAGCCAGCCCATAAAAACAATCATCCATGGCAGACAGCAGCATCCCCCTGCCGCTATTCCGATACGCTTGCCCCACTTGCTCTTTAAAAGCTTTATTAAGTCGGGAATCGCAAGAACGATGCCGATGCCGGTAGAGACAGTGGCAAGAGCTTTAGCTCCCGCTCGCATTGCGATTCTTTTAAGAAGAGTTTTTTCAGCTTCTTCTTCGACCTCTTTTGCTGCGAACTCTTCGGCGGCTAGTTTACCGCCGGCTTTGGCAACGCCCTCCTCGCCCTCTTTTTTGCCGGCCCCCTTCGCCGCTTTCTTTAAGTCTTTTGCCTTTTCTTTGATGTCCTTGAATTGATCGTATTTGTCCTTATAGCTTTGCCAATCGGCATCTGTTTGCTGCAGCGCCCCTTGGCCTTCTTCTTCGCCTTCGCCGGCGCCCTCACTCAAGTCTTCCGGTAAATACTCCTCCTCGTCCATGCTAGCTTTCCTCTCTTGCTCTCAACTGATTTGGATTTGTCGTGACCAGAGAATCTTCTTTTTGCGAACTGATAATTTGAATAATGGCGTGATCTCGTCCGGCAACAAAGAGCCCCTCACCCACATCACATTGCAAAAGGTAATTTTTTTCTGACTGGGTCAGGTCGAATACCTCTTGGATAAGGTCGATTTGCGAAGGGTGCTGCTTCAAAAGTAGTGCCATAGAAGCGTTTGATATCAAGGGCTTGCCAAACTCTGACTTCAAGAAATCGCCGATATCTTGTCCGATAGTGGTCATGCCCAGAAAGTACTTTCTTCCCCTCTTGGCGATAGAGTAGAGAAATTGTGCCGAGTCTTCATACTTCATTAGCGCCCATGCTTCATCAACAACAAGAATTCTCTTTCTCTTGTCGCTTTTTACCTTGTTCCAGATAAAGTTAAGTATTGAATACATGGCAATAGGCCTCAGGTCTTCCTCGAGGTCTCTAACGCTAAAGCAAACCATTCTGTTGTTCAGGGAGATGTTTGTGTAGTCGTTAAAGAGCCCCGCAAACGTTCCTTCGGTGAATTTGCCTAATCTGAGAGCCATATTTTCTCCTCCGGCGATGCTTTCCAGTATGTTTTTTAGGTCAGACATCAAAGGCGGCGTCAGGTGGTGGGTGCTTGGATTTTCGGTAATGCCTTTTGAGGCATATGTTTCAACAAGAGCTTTGTCTAGGATGTTGCTTTCCTCGTCGGTAAGGGCGCCCATCATTATTCTTAAAAGCCCAGTCAGTATGATGATGTTGCTTCTCAAGGAATCCTTTTGGTCATCATAGTCGGTTAAGTTTTGCGGCAAATCGAAAGGGTTTACTATTTGCTGTGAATTCAAATGAATGTTTAGGTAAGATCCTCCGACCGCTTGGCACAATGACTCGAATTCCTTTTCGGGATCGATGACTATGATGTCAGCATCGAACATAAGCTGCCTCAAAACTTCAAGCTTGGTGGCGTAAGATTTACCGGAGCCGGACGTCGCCAGTACGACGGAATTATAATTTTGCAGCTTAAAACGGTCGAAAATTATCAAGCTATTATTAGACTTATTGGCGCCGTACAAAATGCCCTCATTGCTCGTTAATGTCGATGACACAAAGGGAAATGACACAGAAACGGCTTCTGTGTCCATGTTTCTGGTAACCATTAACTGGTCAAGTCCCATCGGCAAGGTAGAGTTAAATCCTTGCTCCATTTGAAGCGAGGCATGCTTTGTAAATATCATCTCAGTGCCCAGCATGTTTTCTAGGATCTTTGTGCACTCATCAAGTTGTTCCAAAGAATTCTCATAAATCGTGATGTACATGGCTTGTTTGAATATTTTTGACTCACCTGTAACGATTTTATCTCGCAGCTCTTCAATGTCGGAATATGTTGCCTCAAGAGCCGGATTTCTGGCCAGTCCCTTCTCCATCTCCATGGTGATAGATGATTCAACTTGAGAGGATTTTGCCCTTAGTTTTTTTGCCATGGCTTGGGTATCTTGCGGGTAGATGTAAATAGCAAGATCCAGCGATATGTCGATATTGATAATCGGCGATATCCAGCCGGAATATAGCGATCTCGGATATTCATAGACAAAAAGCGTCCGCGAGAAAGTGTTCCCTATTTTGAGATAGTTAAATGCAATCTCAAAAGAAGATGGTGATATGAGGTCCTTTGTTGTGGACATGCCTTCCTGGAAGGCTTTTGCCTGCTGCCTTTCCAGAATTTCTTCTTGTGATAGTTGTGGCTGCTGCTTGCTTAAAAAATCAAACTTCATTGCCTCGTGCCTCCTAGGTTTTGCTCGACATCTTGGCGGGCTGATATATATTTAGCTCCCATTGAACCAATGTCTTTTAAGTGCTCATGGCCGGCCGTTTCCGGATTATAGCAAGTGTAAAATATCTCGATAAGGGCTTCGGTTGGCATTGCTTCAACGGAGAGCCCCATTGAACCAAACAGGCTGCTCACGATCTCCGACCTTTGTTCGAGCTGCTTTCTGTTGTTCTCGTAATCCTTCGATGCTTCGTTTGTGTTGTTTGCGGGCACACCGCCAAAGCCAAACTTTGACAAAAGCCCCTTGGATTGGGTTGCTACAACATTTGGGTAGAATGGTACTACGATGAAGAAAACCTTGTCCATGACGTTTACATTTACCAATATCTGTTTCAGGAAAGAAATGTACTCAAGTGTCTGGTCTTTAAGCAGGCCTGGAGGCTGAGCGTCTGCGGCTTTTTGTAGAATCGCCATATATGAGGTCAAGTCCACCTTCCTTGATTGGGCCAAAAACTGCACCGGAAACTCAAGCGAATTTAGGGCATTCTGGTAGGCGCCGATAATTGATGTTTGCTCTGTTTCTGAGAGTAGGGACATGTTTATGCTGGACACTTTTAAAACTGAGCGAAGCGAGCCATCTCGAAGAATCAAAACATCATCCTTGATCTGGTCTATCTCCAGGTATTTCTGAGTACTGCCAAATTGCTGCTGCTCAACATCATTTTTTGACTTTTTCATAAACAGCATGGCTAGTTGTTCTCCTTTTTTATTACTTCGTCAATCTTATATCCCGAAGTATCAGGATGTTTATAATCAAACTTTTTTTGGGGATCGACCGTTGCCATCTCGGAAATCGTCGGCTCCGGAGCGGGGTTTTCTTTTTCGGCTTGCTTTTCGGCTTTTTTTATCTCCATGTCTACCCGCGGGTCGTTTTTGCTAAAAATATCAGGCGCCTCGTCCTTTACCTCTTTCTTCATTTTGCCGTAAGTGTTATATGTTCCGCCCGTGTCTACCGTTAAGGCTAGATTCTCTATCTTGTCTTCTATTGTATCCACATTTGCCTTTATTGGGGCTTGGGGTAGTGTGATCTCTTTTTTTACCTCTTCCCTTTCCGGCTTTTGTGGGGCTTGTTTTGGTTCTACAATGACCTTTTTCCAAACTCTTTGCCTGGGTTTCATCAGAAAGTCAAGCAAAGGCTTGCCGAAAGTATACATTGGCTTGCCATTAAAGGGCACAAAACCGATAATCAGGAAGAAGGAACCGAAAAACAGCCCGATTATCAGAGCCAGTATAAAGTTGAGCCCAAAGGAACTCAAGATGGCCAAGAATGTCAGGGCGGTGACGATGGTAGCAAAGACAAAACCGAACCCCTTGAGTGTGAATGGGCCGATGATCTTGTCTTCGATATCGATTTCTTGCGGTATTTTGTACTGCATGACTTTGGTTAAAATATTCTCCTTGTTTTTCTTGGCTTATTACTTCGCGGTCTGTCGGCTGATTCCTCCGCTTGAGATGATTGTGGCATATTTTCCTCTGTTTCCCGTAACTCTTCTCGCGTCTGTTTATTGCCCCTTAAACCTCGCATGAACTTAGCCTTTTGCTCCAGCCTTATTGCTAAGTCTTGGTATTTTGCCGCTTCGCTTCGGGCCTGGGCTGCCCTTTCCAGATATTGCGTACTATCCCTGTCTTCTGCCTGGGCTTGAGCAGCGTGAGCTGAAAACTGGTGGCTTTCTGCCGCGGCTTCCCGTGCCCTTGCCGCGTAGTCAGAAGACGCATCGGCATAAAGTTTGCCTATCTGGTCTTTTTTAAAATCTGACAATCGCGGATCGTTGAAAAATCCCTCAAGCGTTTCTTTTCTGGTCTCTGCAAGTTTCTGAATGTCCAAACCGGTATATCGGTAGTCCAACGCGTCGTCGTTTAGCTTCATTAAGTCGGCGCCGCTATACTGATCAAGCGATCTTTCAATGTTGTCACGCCTTTTTTCCGCCATCCCTCCTTGGTAAAGTTCTGTTAAGGAATATTGGCTTCTTATTCCTTCGTCAACCCAGGTCTTGCCGTCTATGAATCCCTTGTCTCTGGTGGACTGAAATACCGCCGCTTGGGTTGACGCGCCACAACTTTGGGTAAAAGATTTTATAAATTTTCCCTGCACGCTGTCCCAGCCGCCTACTTTCTCAATGGCGTCTTCAAAAGCTTTCTGGTGCTCTTTGCTGCCCGGATTGGCCAGCATTCGAAGGAAAGCATTGTGAAGCCCCTTGTCTATGTTAGCTTCGCTAAACGCCTTGCCCGCAGTAATGGCTTCTGCCATTTCCATCTCGGGGGTGATTTTGTTTACCCAGCGCCCAAGCGAGGTCAGTTCTCCTTGTGGTGGTATGTCGAGTGGCATAATTAACGCTCCTGGAATAATTTTAAGTTACTATATCCTATTCGGATCCGGGTTATATCTCTCTAATCTCTCGGCGTGACCCAATGATTTATCTATTCTTTCTTGGGCTTTCTGGGCTTTCTTTGTGGCTTCGGCGGCCTTTGTCATATCACCGGCTTTTCTAGCTGTCTCTGCTTCTTCTATGAACTTATTTTTTTGCATAGAGTGATGCTCTGCGGTGGCTTGATAGAGTTCATAAAGCTGGCCCTTCTTGTGTGTTGAAAGGCGGTCATTGTTTGCGAAGCCTTCGGTTAACCCATAATCAGCATCGGCCAAGAGATCCTTGTTTAGATCGGAGTACTTTACATCTAAAGCGTCATCATTTAGCCCGTTTAGGTCAAGGGCGCTGTACTTGCGTATGTCTTTGTCGACATGGTCATGCCTTTTCTGGGATTGTTTCGCGCTTTGGAATAGGTCGTTTTTGGAGTATACCGCTTGTACACCCTCGTCCTTTTCTGTTTTACCCTCTACAAAGCCCTTGTCCAGCATCGAGCTAAGAGCAGCTTGGCTGGCAAAGGTTTCACCGTGTTTTTGTGTGAAAGATGTGAGGAATTTTCCCTGCACGCTTTGTTTCGCTCTTTCTAGGGCGAGCTCACGATTCTCCGCTATCTCAGACTCGTCTATCCCGGCAGCCTTCATCAGGGCATTCTCATAATCCATCTTCTGCTTACTTCTGCCTGGATTCATGAGCATCCTAAAGTAAGCGCCATGCAACCCTTTGTCTATGTTGGCGTTAGAGAAATCCTTACCGGCCTTTACGGTTTCTGCCTTCATCATTTCCGGATTCATTTTATTTGCCCATTGGCCAAACTTGCTTAGCTCACCTTTCTTATTTGTGAAAGGTTTGCGCATCATCTTGTTAAACTTGTCCGCATTCATCTCATTTGCGCGCTTGGTTCTTGCGCCAACCCAGTCCCTGGCTGCTTTAGGGCTATATTTCCCAAGGCCGGGAATGCCATTTTTGCCGGTGAGCATGCCGGAGAGCCCATTGCTTGCCGCACTTCCCACAGCTCCCAAAAGTTTAAGAGGAAGGATTACGGCCAGCGGGATTATGACCAAGGCAATTAAGACTAAGGAAAACTGCACCAGCAAATTAACAAAATCCGTGGAGTTGGTGGGGAGGATTGTTGGAAGGACCATAGCAACAGCAGCTGTGACTTGCTTGTCACCCTGGAGATTCTGGGAAAGACTAACACCAATGGCAAAAATGAACATGGATATCGGGTAGAAAAAGGTCCACTTGATAAGCATCTTCCACCACTCGGAGAAATATTTGCTCGTCCAAGGCAGAACGATAAGGGCAAAGGCAAGAGGTGACACGATCACGAGAAAAATAAGCATTATAACCCTGATGAACATGACGATAGCAAGAATCAACAGGAAGATAAGGGCAATAAAGGCGACAAAAAGAGCCAAGAATGCGGCGTTCATCCTGGTGCTCGCATCACAAGAATCAGCCTTACAAAAGTTCTGAAACAAAGACCCGAGATGGTCAAAAATCCCATATATATTGCCGGATAGTGATGCTGTTAGGGCGTTTGTCAGAGCATTGGCAAAGTTCAAGATACTCATGCATATATATCTGCTCATAATGACCAAGAAAGCTGCAAAGACAAGCTTGGGGATGAGCTTTGCCACTCCCCATTCTTCGATCTTGATTTTCAAAATGTTCATAAGGGCAATGATTATGACAAACATGCCAAAAACCCCGAGAGTGAAGTCTCTCATTGTTCCCCACTCGGCGACAACGGCGGAGTTGCCCATCAAAAAAGAGTTGTATAAAACACCCAATTTCACAGCCCCTACGCCGAGCATATAAATGAGATAGGCAACCCCAATAATTAGATCAGAAAGATAATCACGCACCCAGTCAGCAGGATTCCACCAAGAGGCAAAAGCGGGGCTGGGCATCAAGAAGATACCAACGGACAGGAAAAGAATCAAAAAAAACGGAACCAAAACCCTCGGTCTGATAATCCGTTTTGAAAAAGAAATATTTTTAAAGCTTAGCGGTAACCCTCTCATGTACAAAAAGATATCATAATAACTTTTTTTTTGCAAAGCTTTTTACAAGCTAAAAAACACTCCCGAAAGAGTGCTTTTTGAGACAAAGACTATTTTGCGCCGATTAGCTTGAGCACCACATTGACCAAGAAGAGCGAGGCGGCGATGATAATAATGCCAACGAGGGCATAGATGATAGTCTTCTTTGCCTTTTCCGCACTGGTCGGGTTGCCGGCAGATATGACATACTGCACACCTCCGATAATCAAGAAGACAACAGCAAGCGCGCCGGCGATACCAAGCAGCCAGTTGGTGACACTCTGAATAATCGGCATAACATCACCGTTATCCGGTCCAAGTGTCGGAACGGGACTTGCCTGAGCGAACGCCGAGCGTCCTGCTATAAGTGCTTGCTCTGCGGCGACTGTGGCGGCAACTACTACTTTACTTTTCATTTTCCTCTCCTTTTTTATTATTTATTTTACGCCCATTAATCTTATCACAAGTTCTATCAAAAAGCTTGCAGATGCTACTATTATAAGCCCTACTATAGCGCCGACAAGGGTTTTTTTGGCTTGTTCTGCTCTTTGCGGGTTGCCGGCGGAGGTGACATACATGACCCCGGAAATGATAATCATTATCACTATGATGCCGTTAGCAATTATAAGAAGCCAATTTAAAACATTGTTGGCAAGGCACATTATGTCGGCGTTGTTTATGTCGTGACTAGCATTTGTTATGCCTGAACAGCTGCCATAAAGCGGACCGCCAATGTCGGCAAAGGCAAGGTTGGGTAGAAATAGCAACATTGCCCATAGGGCTTTGATTTTCTTTCTTTTCAAGATGCTTTTAAACATGCTAATCATTATACTAAAAATAACTTTGCGCGCCTATCAACACTAGTAAAACGTTCATGCCGACAATGAGGGCTATTCCAATCAAAGCATAATAAATATGGCTTTTTGCCTCGGTTATTCTCTGGGGATTGCCTGCAGCGGTGGCATACATGATGCCCCCGAAAACTATCTTGATGGTGGCGATAACAACGATGATGGTGTAGCCAAAGAGTAGTACGCCATTGCCCATTTCCTTGAATGTTATACCGCGAAACTTATAGCCCCCATCCATTTGGTCGTGGGTATCCTTCAAACATTGATCGCTGTTGGGGTCGGGGCAAGGCTGAGAAAAACGAATAGTTGTAGTTGTGTCACTGGAGCTTGACGCGGATACACTTTTTGGTGCCCCGGCAGTAGAACTGTTCCCTCCGCCACTGGGTGCTGCCACCGGCCCGGGCCGTACGGTTGTTGTGTTAAAGCTTGGTACGCTAGGAGCATAAGGCAGGCTGCCGGTTTGCGCTTGTGTTATTCGCACACCCATAAATACGAGAATCACAGTAAAGCCGAGGTAAAGCGCCAAAGATATATAGGTACTTTTGTCGGGCGAAATTTTTCTCATAAAATAATTATGCTCTTTTTTGAAAAAAAGTAAAGAATTCTGAAATTATGCTCTGTGGGCTTTTATTACAATCAAAAAGAGGCCTTTTGGCCTCGCTTTGATTAGTGTCAGAAATTTTTTAGCTTGCTTTGACCTTGACTTTTTTGGTCTTGGTTTTGACTAACTTGGGTATTCTGACGGTTAAAATGCCGTTTTTGAAAGTTGCGTCGGCTTTGTCGGCATCACATTCTACAGGTAACATCACTTGCCTGGCAAAGGATCCCCAGTAGCATTCCTGAAAATGATAACCGTCTTGGTCAACTTCTTTCTCGTCATATCTTTCGCCTCGAATGGCAACCGATTCATTGGTGACGGCGATATCTATGCCGTCAGGGTCAACTCCGGCAACCGGTGCTTTGACCACCACATCATTTTTTGTTTGGTATACATCGACGGCCAACTGGCCTTCAACCTCGTCTGTGTCCAAGCTTGCGGAAGCCAACCCGCTAGCGAAAAATCCTTCATCAGTTAAAGAAGTGTCTTTACTCATATGCCCTCCTTGCTTTTAAAGATTAAACTTGTTGACTTTAGTATACTAGAATAGCGCACAAAATACAAGTATAATTTTGGGAGAAATCAATAGTTTGACTGGATTCCCGCCTGCGCGGGAATGACAAAGAGGGCGAAAGCGGCGGGTTGCATACGGAAATGACAGGAAGGTAGAATCAATCATTGGTAAAGCCAAATACTAAATACAAAATACTCGATACCAAGAAAATCACTGATTTTTTTCTTGATGTTGCCTTTCCTAAAAAATGTGTTGTTTGCGGGAAGCTAGACACTCTTTTTTGCGAAAATTGCCAGTCGAAAATAACATTTTTACGTACCCAGAATTGCCCCTTTTGCTTAAAGATCACTCCTCGCGGCCGGGTTTGCAAAAGCTGCGGCCATAAAAGCGCATTGACCGGCGTCACGGTTATGGCCCACTTCGAAGAGCCTCTGAAGGAAGTGATTCATCAGTATAAGTATGAATTTATAAAGGCTTTGAAGGATGATTTGGCGCATCTTGCCTGGCCGTATCTTGAAGATTTTCCTAAAAATTCGGTGTTGACTTGCGTGCCCTCAAGCCCTAAAAGGCTGGCATGGCGAGGTTATAATCAAGCTGAAGAAATTGCCGGCATTTTGGCTTTGCAAAGCGGGCTTTCGTTTAGGCCTAAGCTATTAAAAAGAACCAGCTACAAAACGCCGCAAACACAGCTAAGCAGAAAAGAGCGCTTTAAAAATGTTGAAAATGCTTTTGAGGCAAAAAGGAATTTTAATCTAAAAGGTAAACAGGTGGTAATTTTCGACGATTTGGTGACTAGCGGAGCCACGCTGAACGCCTGCGCCAAAGAGCTTAGGAAAATGGGAGCTTCTAGGGTCTGGGGGTTAGTGCTCGCAAGGAATAGATAAGAGGAAAATTTCTAATGCCAAATTACCAATTTCCAATCAAATATCAAATAAAAAATTGAACAAAGGTAAGTAGGTACGCAAGGTAAAAACAAGAAACCTAGGGGTAAGAAGTAAGATCGACTGGATTCCCGCCTGCGCGGGAATGACGGGGGAAGCGGGAATGGCAAATTTCAAAATAATCAAACATATGGATTCTGGACAGGCCAGAATGACAAAAAGGTTAACATTCCATGTAGCCTTTTAGGCTGGATTTGCCCTTGCCGTCCCAGGAGATCTCGCCGGTTACGACTTTGTTTGTAACAATCGGCTGCCATTTGTGCTCGGCTTCGTTTACTCTTTTTGCCAAAATTTCCGGAGTGTCGCCGTCCAGAATCGGCACGGAGCATCTGAAAATGACCGGGCCCTCATCGTACTTTTCGGTGACAAAATGCATCGTCAACCCGGCAGCTCTCGTCTTGCCGTTTTTGTAAGACTCAAGCACCGCTTCCTGAACATGGATGCCGTACATTCCCGCGCCGCCAAACTCGGGCAAAGGTCCGGGATGGATATTGATGGTGGTTTTCGGATCAAGCCCCAAGGCAAGCTTGAGCCAGCCGGAGAGAGCCACAAAATCAGCATTAAATTTTTTGACGATTCCCTGGTAATTTTCCCTGGTAAATGGTCCCTCAAAATGCTCGAAAGGAACACCATACTCTTCGGCAATTTTTCTGACGCCGCCGTTTTCGTGATTTGAAACAACACCTACAATTTCTGTTTCCAAAACATGGTTGTTTGTTGCCTCAATTAAGCATTTAAAACCCGATCCGCCCCCGTCTTTTGTCCCGGAGGCAAAAACTAATAATTTCTTCATATTATTCCTTGATTACTTTTAGAACTTCTACAATGTCAACAATTCCTTCAACCGCCTTCAAAAAGCCATCTTGTTCCATGGTTAGCATCCCATTCTTTATGGCAACGTCCTTTAATTCTGCCAAAGTGGCGTTTTCCATAACTGCTTTTTGAAAGTCGGGCGTAACCCTTAAGAGCTCGAAAATGCCAAGCCGCCCCTGGTAACCGATGTTTGTACAATGGCTGCAACCCTTGCCTCTAAAAAACTCTGGTTCCTTTTGAGGCTTATGTTCCAGGGGAAGAGATTCAAGTATTTTGTTTATTTCGACCAGTTCGGCGTCGCTTGGTTTGTATTCCTCGATACAAAAGGGGCATATTTTTCTGACCAATCTTTGGGCAATTATGATATTTGCCGCATCAAGGAAAGAAGAGGCGTCTTCTACAAGGCCTAGGATTCTGGGGACTGATGTAACTGCGTCATTTGCATGCAGGGTTGATATCAGCAAATGGCCGGTAATGGCAGCCTGCAGCGCTGTTTTTGCACTTTCTGGGTCTCGAATCTCACCAAGCATGATGATGTCGGGATCTTCTCTTAAAACGGCCTTCAATCTACCGGCAAAATCCTCACCCTCGTTTATCTGGCTCTGGGTAGCTCCGGGCAGAGTGTATTCTATCGGGTCTTCCAAAGTGATCAGTTTAATTTCAGGTGCATTCAACTTGTTAAGGATGGAATATATAGTCGTGGTTTTACCTGAACCGGTTGGTCCGACAATCAGAATCATGCCATGTGGACGCATTAGGGCGGATTCCAAAAGCGGTATTTGAATATCTCGTATGCCAAGGTCGGCGATATTTAAAAACTCAGCCTGGACATTAAAGATTCGGATAACTATGTCGGAGCCATATAATGACGGCATAACCTCTATTCTTACGCTCAGCTCGTCGTTTTTGAACTTGACCCTAAATCGGCCGTTTTGAGGATGGTTTGCGTTTAACTTAAGCCCGGAACGCAGCTCCACTTGAGATAAAAGGTATTTATATTTTTCTTTTGATAGGACCCCGGCATTGTGCAAAACGCCATCTATGCGAAAGCGAATGTCTGCCTCTTCATTGCCCGGCTCGATATGTATATCAGAAGCCTTAAGGGCGAAGCCTTCCGCGATAACCCACTTTAAGAGGTGTTGTATTTCAGATTTATCAATATGTTTTTGAAAGCTTTCAAATGATTCCTCAGAAAATTCTAATTCAGCAAGATCCAACTCGCCGGAAGCATCAGATCTGACTATTTTGACCACCTTTGACAATGTGTCCTCATTCTCCTTGAAGCTTTCCGAAGAAATGAGGGCTGTTTCCATTGCGGGAAACTGTTTCTTATATTTTAGTTGGAATTCATTAATTTTATCAGACTGCGGATCGGGTGAAGCTATTTTCAGGATGCCTTTTTCTTCCTTAATTGGTATAACCTCAAAGTCTAGAAGGTCTTTGCTCTCAAAATTTTCCAAAAGCTCCTTTGTGAGAGAGACTTTTCTCAAATCGTAATAAGGTAAACCCATCTTTGCGGCTTCTTCTTGAGTTTTTTCTTCCAGGGAATTTCTGTTTACCAGCTTCGCCTTTGATATTATGTCCATGTCACTACTCATATTGGTCTAATGATAGCATAGTTACATTGAAAATGGCTAGAAAATCAGCTATAATACATGGGTATTTTGGGTGAGGTGACCGAGTGGTTGAAGGTAGCAGTCTTGAAAACTGCCGTGCCGGCAACGGTACCGTGGGTTCGAATCCCACCCTCACCGCCATGTACCGTCTGGTACATGGCACCGCCAATTCAAATGAGTTATGTGCTTATCATTGGAGTAACAGTTTAAATGAAATGTAAATTTTATTACACATATGTATTGTTAAGTCTTAAAGATAATAAGCAGTACATTGGTTCAACTAGAAACTTAAAAGAGAGATTAAGCAAACACAAAAGCGGTCAAGTGATTGCAACAAAGTATAGATTGCCAGTTGAATTTCTGTTGACCAGCCTGGCTTTTGAAACTAAATCCAAGTCATCATTCATGGATTAAATCATAGCACAACTGCCATATACAATAAATAATTAATGCATCCTAAATTTTTTGCATGAGGAGGTTCTTTAAATCGCCAGAAAATGAAATTTTTGCTAGAATGCATGCATGAAACAATGGAACGAAATATTTAAAAAGAATGGGAAAGTTTTTACTAAAACTCATGAAGATTTGCCCAGAGTCGCGAAGATCTTTAAAGAGCAAAAGGTTAAAACGGTGTTAGATTTGGGAAGCGGCTCGGGAAGACACTTGATTTATCTAGCGAAACGCGGTTTTGCCTCTTACGGCTTTGATATTTCTGAAGAAGGCATCGAGATTACAAAAGAATGGCTAAAGGCTGAGGGCTTAATGGCTGATCTTAAAGTTGGTTCCTTTTACAATTGCTTACCATATTCTGATAATTTTTTTGATGCAGTTATTTCTACTAGCGCCATCCACCATGCAAAAATTACTGAAATTAGAAAGGCTATTTCTGAAATAGAAAGGGTTTTAAGGCCAAAGGGCTTAATTTTTCTTATTGTAAGAAAGAGAAGGTTTCGAAACTGGTCAAAAAATAAGATTGTTGAAAAATATGGTAAACAAAAAGTAAACTATAAAGTTATTGCAGATCGTACTTATGTTCCCATTGAAGGCGGAGAAAAAGATTTGCCCCATTATCTTTTCAATAGAGCTCTCCTCAGAAAAGAGTTCAAAAATTTCAAGATAATTGACATTTGGGTTGACAAAGACAAAAGGCACTATTGCTTGCTTGGGAAGGTAAAAAAATAATTTTCTTTTGGCGGGACAGTCGGGTCTGGAACATTACCTAAATTATAATCTAACTAAGAATTCTATTATAAAACTCGTACTTCTTTCGCTGATATTCTCGATAGCCCAGAGAAGCAGACTTTTCCTTTAATTGCTCATATTGTTTCAATAAATCAGGATCATTTTCTAATGTTTCCTGAACTTTTAATTGCTTGGCAGTATTAGGTTCTGTAGGGTCGGCGAGATAAATACTAACCTCATGTCCATTTCTCACGGATTGCCATTGGATAGTATCAAAACCAGCCACATTTTGTCCAAAGACTTTAGATAATTTTTCTTTGTTTGCTTGGAAGTCGGGTTTGGGGCACAAAATAGACAAATCAATATCCCCCTGACCAGAAATTTCTAATGCCGAGGCACCCAAATGGACAGCTTCTAACTCAGGATCAGCAGACTTTATCATTGCGATAAATTCACCAGCGATTTCTGACGTCGATGGGTCGAATGGTTTAACAACAACTTTTTTGTCTGCCGGTATTTTTTCTAAGTATTTCTTTTCGTCTTGAGTTAACATATTCTTCTTTCTTTTTGAAAGTTCCACAATCTCAATAATTTTAGGGCAAAATCGGCGGTTCGAATGTCAGGTGGGGTAGGGTCTTAAACGCACCAATTTGGCAACCTTTGGACATCTGCCAAGACATTCCTTCCCTTTTGATCACTCTTATCTCTTCAAAAGGTTCCAAACTTCCATTTGGCGGAGAGGGGGGGATTCGAACCCCCGCGCCGGGTTACCCCGACCTACAGGATTAGCAATCCCGCCCCTTCAGCCTCTTGGGTACCTCTCCATACTTTCAATTATAACATGGCGGTGGGAGAGGGATTCGAACCCCCGGTACCGTTGCCGGTACAACGGTTTTCAAGACCGCCGCTTTCGACCGCTCAGCCATCCCACCAGACCTTGCAATTATACTGAAAAGAGGCTTTTTTTTCAATGGTTTAGAGCGGATCTAAGGAACTTTCATCAGCTGAATTTTATTTTTGTCGTTCAGAGCGATTATGACCTTTTGAACCTCAAGATCGGGAAATGCCTTTCGTATAATTGACGCTGCTTTTTTGAGTTCCGATTGATGAAATTCAATCTCATCTTCTTGCGAATTGAATGCTTTGCTTCCGCCATAAGCTCCGCAATCCGTGTGATTCGTGAGAATTATCTGTTCTGCGCCGTGCAAGCCGACTGACGTTTGGATGCTCTCCAGTACAGCTCGCCTGTCTGCTTCTGAAGCGGGTGAAGCCAAATTTTTACTTCCTCCCGCCAACTCAATTAGATCAAATGTGCCAAACTTTTTTTCGAGTTTCGGCAAGGCGTCCGGCCAAAATCTATAATCAATGCATGATAAAACAATTGATATATTTTCTTCATGTTCCATAACAAGATTATTATATAAAAGCAACCTTCGAACTTTTAGTTTTGTATAGTTATTTTAACTTTTTCCCAAGAAAAATTTTCATTGCCGAAGTGGCCAGACCGGGCCGTTTCTCTGTAAATTGGTTTTTTGAGGTCAAGAAATTCTATAATTCCGGCCGGTGTGAGGTCAAAGGGCAGATTTTTTGCCACATCTCCATTAATCGTGACCATGACCGGTTCAGCGACTCCTATGGAGTATGCAATTTTTACCAGGGCTTCTTTTTCATTTGTGTTGTTCTCTAAAAACCACTTGGCGAGATAGCGAGCCATGTAGGCTGCGCTTCTGTCGACTTTTGTTGCGTCCTTGCCGGAGAAGCACCCTCCGCCGACAGGGATCTGGGGTCCGTAATTATCAACTGCCAGCTTTCGGCCGGTAAGGCCTGTGTCAGCTTCAAACCCTCCGATTTCAAACTTGCCGGTCGGGTTAAAGAAATAATTTTCACACTTTGCGCCGAGAATTTTCTCAACCTGTTCTTTGGAGATTGATGCCTTTTTTGTCTGGACAGACAATACAACAGTTTTGACATTATTTCCCTCAAGTGTAACCTGGCACTTTCCATCCGGTCCGTAGCCATCCATTTCTGAGACTCCTTTTGCCAGTTTTCTTGCCATTTCGTACTCAAGCGGCATCATGGTTTTTGTTGCTTTTGTGGCGTAGCCGACCATTATTCCCTGGTCTCCTGCCCCGCCGGTGTCAACGCCTTGGGATATCTCGGGTGATTGGGAAACGACATTTTCCTGTACGCCTATTTTGTCGTGATATCCTAAATCCCGGTAAACATTTTGGGCCACTTTTCGCATATCCACATATGCTTCTGTTGTCAGCTCTCCGGTGATGGTAATGATGCCATGCCCCCCCATGGTTTCTATGGCTACCCTTGAGTTTGGATCCTGCTTCAAACACTCGTCTAAAATAGCATCTGAGATCTGGTCGCAAATCTTGTCCGGGTGCCCCGGGAAAACACATTCTGCAGTCTTCATAGTCCTCCGAAAGTTTAAAATTGATAATTAAAACTATAGCAGGAGAGGCCTTTGTTTTCCAGGACATAATAATCTTTCACTTTCACCCCACTGAAATTATAATGCTTTTATGGATAAGATGCTTAAGATGATAGGCAAACTGATTATTTATGCTGCGCCGATTGTTATTATGATTTTTTTGATTCCCTTTATCCAAAATGACCTTTTGCTGACAATAGTATATGTGGGAATAATAATTTTGAGCCTATTGCCGGAAAGAGACAAGAAAGATCTCATATTTTTAGCTTTTGGATTT
>JAJYFH010000060.1 GCA_021791015.1 bacterium
AAAGGAAGTAGTGAAGGCGGTTGTTGTTCGCACTGTAAATCAAAACAGAAGGAAAGACGGTTCAACCATTAAGTTTGATGACAATGCAGCAGTTATTATAGATAAGTCAGGCCAGCCCAGGGGTACTCGTATTTTTGGGCCAGTCGCCAGAGAGCTTCGGGAAAGAGGTTATATGAAAATTGTTTCACTGGCACCGGAGGTACTGTGATAATTATCAATTTACAATTCACAATTTTCAAAAAAGGAAAGAGATAAAATGGCAAAGATAAAAAAGGGAGATCAAGTAACTATTCTAACCGGCAAAGATAACGGAAAAACCGGGACAGTTTCAGCTGTGCTGCCAAAAGAAAACAAGGTTATCGTAGACGGTTTAAATATTGTGAAAAAGACCGTCAAAGGCAGTGAAAAAAACCCGCGCGGTGGAATAGTCGAGAAGTCCGCGCCTATGGATATTTCAAATGTCCAGCTGGTTTGCTCAAAGTGTAATAAGGGATCAAGAGTCGGCTTTAAGGTTTTAAAAAACGGCAAGAAAGAGAGAATTTGCAGAAGATGCAAAAGTGAGGTAAAGGAGTAAATAAGTTGGTTGGTTTTGAAGTTATTAAGTTGCTAAGGAATTAAAGATGAGTCAAATTTTGGATTTATACAAAAAAGAAATTAGAAAAAAGCTAGGCGAGGATTTTGGCTACAAGAATGTCATGGAAATACCGAAAATTAAAGTCGTGGTAGTAAATGCCGGTGTTGGGCGCAGTTCCAAGGATTCCAAAGAGCTAGCTGATGTCATTGAAGGTTTAAAAATCATAACCGGGCAAGCACCCGTAAAGACTACCGCCAAAAAGTCAATTGCCGGGTTTAAGCTTCGTGAAGGCATGGATATTGGAGCGAGGGTTACCTTAAGAGGCGATAGGATGTATGAGTTTTTGGATAGATTAATAAATGTTGCATTGCCAAGAGTCCGGGATTTTAGGGGACTGAAACCTGGCGCGTTTGACGGGAAAGGGAACTACAGCCTGGGTATCAAGGATCAAACCATCTTTCCCGAAGTTCCATATGACAAGTTTCCTCATCCTTTTAGTTTCCAGGTCAATGTTTTGACATCTGCCAAAACGGATGATGAGGCTCGAGCAATGTTGAGTTATATGGGTTTCCCATTTAAAAAATAATGTAACCAATTACAAATCATACAAATGTACAAATTTTAAGCAATAAACATGAGTAAAATAAGTCAAAGTTTAATAAGAATTAGTAAATTAGTATCATTATTAGTTGGTAGGAGTAATTAGTATGGCAAGAAAATCAATGATAGTTAAAGCAGAAAAAAAACCGAAGTATTCTACCCGTAAAGTTTCAAGGTGCAAAAAATGCGGAAGACCCAGGGGGTATATCAGACAGTTTGAGCTTTGCCGAATATGTTTTAGGGAAATGGCAAACAAAGGTGAAATACCCGGTGTAACAAAGTCAAGTTGGTAGCAGCCTACCAATATACGAATAGCTCCAATCTACGAATAAACTCAAGGAATTTTTTGAAAAATTCAAAGGTAGGTAAAGTAGATTCAGCTTTAAGGAAAAGGGAAGGTAAAGAACAAGTATTAGTAGATTCGTACAATTAGTACATTAGTAGGAGATATGATGAATGACCCAATAGCAGATATGTTAACAAGAATCAGAAATGCTTCCATGGTAGGGAAGGATACTGTTTTAATTCCTGATTCCAGGATCAAAAGAGATATCCTAAAAGTAATTCAAGCCAGGGGTTATGTTGATGGATTTTCGTCCGAGAAGGAAACGCCGGGATATTTAACCGTGAAGTTATCTGATAAGAAAATGCAGAAGATCGAGCGAGTTTCAAAGCCGGGATGCCGAGTCTATACCAAAAAAAGCGACATTCCAAGCGTGTTGCAAGGCATGGGCATGATAATCATTTCGACATCAAGAGGCGTCATGACAGGATCAGAGGCAAAAAAGCAAGGTTTGGGCGGTGAAATAATTTGTAAAATATATTAGGAAAGAAAAATGTCCAGAATAGGGAAATTACCAATACAAATCAAAGAAGGTGTGAAAGTCGATATCTCTGGGGATACCATTAAAGCAAACGGTCCCAAGGGAGAGCTTTCATTTGTAAAAAACAGGCAAATTGAAGCAAAAACAGAAGACGGGATGGTTTTGGTAACCAAAAAGGCAGAAACCCCGGAAGCCGGCGCGCTTTGGGGATTAACCAGAACTTTGATTAATAACATGATTATCGGTGTCAGCGAAGGTTTTGAGAAGAAACTGGAATTTAAAGGAACAGGCTACAGGGCTGCGGTTGACGGCGGAAAGCTAGTACTCAACATGGGATACAACAAGCCGGTTGAATTGACGGTTCCGGACGGACTTGAAGCAAAAGTCCAGAAAAACACCATTACCATTTCGGGAAGAGACAAACAGCAAGTGGGTCAGTTTGCTTCCGAGGTCAGAAAAGTCAGAAAGCCCGAGCCTTACAAGGGGAAGGGTATTAGATATGCAGACGAGGTTATCAGGAGAAAAGCAGGAAAGACCGCCGGGAAATAATGGTTCGGACAACGGATGTCAGATATCAGAAGCCGGATTTAAATTAATTTTAATCAGTAGCAAAGGATATTATGAAAAAAAGCAGTAAAATTATGAATAAAGAAGCTAGGAAAAGGCGCATTAGAAAGAGGATCTCAGGCACAGCTGAGTGTCCAAGGCTTTCTGTCTTCTCGTCAAATCAGCATATCTCAGGGCAGATTATCGATGACAAGAACGGCAAAACTCTTGTTTCAGCAAGTGACGCTGAGAAAGGAGCGAAGAAGCAAAAGGAGACAAAAACAGAAACCGCAAAAAGCATTGGACTGTTGATCGCCCAAAAAGCAAAAGACAAAAAAATTAAGAAAGTTGTTTTTGACAGAAATGGCAAGCTTTATCATGGCAGAGTGAAAGCGTTTGCCGATGGCGCGAGAGAAGGCGGACTTAAATTTTAGGTTGGTTTATAAGTTATTAAGTTACTAAAGGACAAAGATGGCTGAAAAAGAAGAGAAACAAGGAAATAAGCAAGCGAAGAAAAACGCAGGGAGAGAGATTCGAAATGCCGAGGAGCATGACGAGAGAGTTATTCAGATTGATCGTGTTACCAGAGTGGTAAAAGGCGGCAGGCGCCTCAGATTTCGCGCTACTGTTGTGGTAGGGGACAGGAAGGGCAAAGTTGGCGTCGGAGTTGCAAAAGGTACAGCAGTTGTTTTAGCTATAACAAAGGCTATCGCGAAGGCAAAGAAAAACATGGTTGACGTCAACCTTTATGAGGCAACTATTCCGCATGAAGTTAATAGTGTTTATTGCGGCGCGAAAGTATTTTTAAAACCGGCTCGTCCGGGTACAGGTGTTATCGCTGGTGGTGCCGTTCGGGCGGTAGTTGAAGCTGCGGGAGTAAAAGACATCCTGTCAAAGATGTTAGGATCGACGAATAAGATAAATAATGTTTATGCGACATTTGAGGCTTTAAAAAGCCTTCAGAAGAAGGAAGCTCCCAAAAAGGAAGAGAAGAAAACAAAGAAAGTCGTAAAACCCAAGAAATCCACAGATGATAAACCGGCTAAAAAAGTTGCAAAAACAAAGACCGGCGCAAAAAAATCAGAAGCTAAAACAAAGGTGAAGAAAAATGGAGCTAAATAATTTAATTTCAACAAAAAAAAATAAGAAAAGAGTTGGCCGTGGAATCGGAAGCGGCACAGGAAAGACTGCGGGACGAGGCACAAAGGGTCAAAAGTCAAGATCCGGCGGCAAGATCCGCATCGGTTTTGAAGGCGGACAGACGCCATTGGCAAAGAGATTGCCGCAGTTGAAAGGCTTCAAGTCTATACATCCGAAGAATCAAGCTGTAAATCTTAGCGACTTAAACGGATTTACGGGCAAAATCACAAAAGAAAAACTCTTACAAAAAGGACTGATACAAAATGCTAAAATGCCCGTTAAGGTTCTCGGAAATGGAAAGATCGAAAAGGCAGTTGACGTGAATGTAGACTTTTTTTCAAAATCAGCTGAAAAGGCCATCGTGGCAAAAGGCGGCAAGATTCATTTGCCGAAGAAGGAAAAGAAGCAAGAGAAAACAGTAGAATAAGTGGTGGGGTTTTATGAACTACTGGAACAAAATATTCAAAAATAAAGATCTCTTAAAAAAGATAGGGTATATATTGTTTGTTCTCTTGATTTTTCGCTTAATTTCCCACGTACCTATTCCCGGTCCCTCACCGGATAATTTGAAAGCGTTTTTTGACAAGGCCTTTTCATCGGGGAACTCTGTTCTGCCATTCTTTGATGTATTTTCCGGCGGGAGCACCTCCAGATTCTCAATCGGCCTAATGAGTTTGGGGCCATACATCACGGCTTCTATTATGATCCAGCTTTTGACTATGGTTTCTCCAAAGCTAGAGCAAATGAACAAAGAG
>JAJYFH010000008.1 GCA_021791015.1 bacterium
CAAGGATTTTGTTTATTTTTTCGTCCTTCTGTTTTTTCTCTTCTTTTTCCTTTACTTCTTTGGCGATATGTTTCTGGACATCTTCTTTGATCTCAGCAATTCGCGATTTAATTTTGGCATCACTAAGTTTCTCAACCTTTTTTTCGAGGCCATTTACCTCGTCAATTATCGGTTGAACTTTCTTAACTTCCTTTGCGTTTGAACTTCCAAATAAATTTTTTAAATTCATATTTTCCTTATCACCCCGGAGTAAAATGTCAGCATTCTTTCAATTTCTTTCCGTCCTATTTCAGGGCGGTACCTTAGGGTTATTTGCCGAGCAGTCTTCTGATTAACCTCTTGCTGCGAGATGACTGCTCTCTTTTGTTGAATTTTTCTTTGTGTCCCGACAGCTGCCTTTTTGCGTGATCTTCCATGGCATCGATTGCCGCAAATATGGTTTTGCCTTCCCCGATTGCCTCTATGTCTTTCCCCGGAATCTTTATCAAGGCCTTAACCTTTGCAGCGCTATCCTCATTTTTATTGTGGTTTTCCTCAAGGGCGACATCGACGCCTACAATCCTCTTTTCGTATTTTGAAAATTTGGAAACCTTTTCTCTTGCATAAGCCTTAACTTCATCGGTTAGAACCGTTTCAACGCCGCGTATGTCGATTTGCATTTTCTCTCCTGTCATTCCGGACTTGATCCGGAATATATTTAATAAAACCTGGATTCTGGGCAAGCCAGAATGACGCATTAATTTAGTTTTTCTGTTCTTTTGTTTTTTCGTTTTTCTGTCTGATAATTTTTAAACCATTCATGTACCTTTGTAAAGCTTGAGGGATTTTCACCGACCCATCCCTTTGCTGATAATTTTCGAGGATTGCAATAAAAATTCTTGGTGATGGAAGCGCCGTGTTATTTAGCATATACACGAATTTCTTTTTTCCGTCTTTGCCCTTATATTTAATGTTTAGCCTCCTTGACTGCCAGTCCAATAAATTCGAGGCAGACCCTGTTTCTCCCCAGCGATCCAGGCCGGGCATCCAAGCCTCAAGGTCAAACATTCTATACTTTCCTGTTCCCATGTCCCCAGTTGATATTTGCAGGACGCGGTAAGGCAGGCCGAGATCTTCATGCATTTCTTCGGAAATAGCAATCATTTCTTCCTGCAGCTTATTAGACTCATCAATATTGGCGGCTGCCATAATAACCTGTTCAACTTTCATAAACTCATGTACGCGATACATTCCTTTTGTATCTTTGCCATAACTGCCTATCTCGCTCCTGTAGCACTGACTGTAGCCGGCAAAGCGGATTGGCAAGTCCTCTTCTTTCAGTGTCTCGCCTGAATAATAGGCTAGAAGCGACGGTTCGGCTGTACCAACCAGGAATTTTTTTTCTTTAATTATCTTCCCGTCGGGACCCTTATCTTCAGCCAATTCGTAGACTTCATCTTCTTGCGAATCGTATTCAAGACCTTTTAGCCAACCGCTTCCGGAAATTGCAAACTCCTTTACTATTGTTGGAACGATCATCGGCGAATAGCCCTTTGAAATCATTTTATCCATAGCGTACATCATGAAGCCCATGATTAGCGAAACGCCTTCATTTTTGACATAGTAACCGCGGTAACCGCCAACTTTCGCGCCTCTTTCCAGGTCTAAAATATCTAGACCCTTGCCAAGCTCGATATGGTCCTTTGGTTTAAAGCTAAACTTTGGCTTCTCTCCCCACTTATAAACCTCAACATTGTCGTTTTCATCTTTGCCAATGGGTGTGTCGGGTGACGGAACCATAGGAACCTTGACCATGAGAATGGCGAAATCGTGCTTAATTTTCGCATATTCCGGTTCAATCTTGGCAAGCTTCTCTTTTACTTTCTTGCCTTTTTCGATCAGGCCCTTTCGCTCAGTCTCCTTTGCCCTTTTCATTTGCTCATTGAGGTTGTTTTTCTCTGCTTGTAATTCTTCGATAGATTGAAGCAGAGACACTCTTTTTTTATCAATTTCAAGCAACTTATCAATACTAAGATCGATGCCTTTATTCTTTATAGCTCCTTTGATTTTATCAGGGTTTTCCCGAATGAAGTTTATATCAAGCATAAAGAGATTATATTATAGATTGGGGCAAATTCAAAGTAAAAATAGAAAGAGAATGACCCGCCAAGCAGGTCGAACCTGCAGGAACCCGCAAGACAGCTTGCGAGTATAGATAGGTCCGACCCATGGCATGGGTCGGACCTATCTCGATCTCATAAAAACAACGGCACTCGCGCCGTTGTTTTAAATTGAGAGGATGGTCGGATAAATACTAAGGGGTCGGGTTGGGACCCCTTTGAACCTCAGACTCGCTCGTTTCGAGCGTTGGGCAGTTTTCCCTCTTCTTGCTAAGGTCGTTACAAATATATATCGATCGGCAAAGGATTGCATTGGTCAAACTAACCATCAAAACGCTTATATTTTTGGAAGTTTATGGTTGAATTTTTCAAAATTGTCAATCCAGGTGCTTTGCTATAAGGGCCAAGGTTTTATCGAGTTCGACGTCAATGTCGTAATCAGTTATTTCTCCCGGTTTTATCCAGGTGTATTCTGTATGCTCAAAGTCAAGCTTTACATCCGGCCTCTTTTTTAATCTGGCTAAAGCGGGCTGTATGATCCAGGTTTTCTTTATCTTCCTATCCTCGACTATTTGCACTTTGCCAAAATATAGCTTCTCAATGTCGGTGGCAGAAACAGCGATTTCTTCCCGGAGTTCCTCAAGTGCTTTCTCCTTGATCGGTTTGAGTTCATCCAAATAGCCGGTTACTGTGCTCCACTTTTTGCGGTAGTTGCCAACTTTATTACTCCGTTTTAGCAGTAAAATCCTGCCGGCGCATTCAACGAAGACAGTTATGACGGGGGCAGTGTCACTGGTATGATAGTCAATTCTGCCATCATCAAACTTTGGCAACTTGCCGTAGAAATCTTTAATTATTTTGTCAATTTCAGGCATTAGTATAAATTTAATTTTTTTGCGGTAATTCTGACTTGCCCAGAATCTTTCCTTGTCATTCTGAACCTGATTCAGAATCTATATAAATAAAGACTGGATTCCGGATCAACTGATTATATTTTAATGGATTAGTCCGGAATGACAAAAACTATTGTTAGAAAACAACAAACTTGCCTTCTTCTAAGGCGTGGATTGGGAGGGACGTGTCACCGTAATTCCCTAGATCTTTGTAGGCTTTTTCCCAGTCAATTGGTCCTCGCGGATCTTCTGAACCATAGCTCGATCTGTAATGAGGAATAAATTTAACGGGAATAATGCCTAGGCCATCCATGCACGCTCGCCAATCCGCCGTCCAAAACGAGCCGCATAAAGCGTCGGCACCAGCCGAGCTGCCGGCAATAACCTTCCCTTGCCAAATTTTCGGAATATCAAATTGCTTCAACCAATACTTAAGCAAATGGTCATCGCCGCCCTGGATCATAATCGCGTCGGAATTCTTGACTTGCTCCTCAAATCTGTCCGGCATGGCAAGCTCAAAGTGAGGCTTAATTTCTGAATCGATTAAATCCACGAGGCCTTCTTTGTAAACAAAAAATTTATCCCAATTTTCTCTCGGTTGCGCAAACAAGCAATAAAGGATTTTAGGATTCTTGCCTAAATCCTTGATTACTTCGTTAAAAAAATCCCCACCCTTGTCTTTGCTGTTTTTTAAACCGCCCGATTGCAAAATGTATTTAGTCATAGCGCTTCTTTAATGCGTTTCAGCGCGAAATCTTTTTCCAGGGATGAGAGCAGCCAGCCGGCTTGCGGGCCGGAATCTTTGCCGAGGAAGATTAAATAAATTGCTTGAAAGGCTTCCTTTGGCTGGATTTGTGTTTGTTTTCGCAGATCGTGAATTGTGGTATGGATAGTTTGCCCAGTCCAATCAGAATGTTCTAATTTTTCTCCGAGAATCTTTAAGAAATTCTTCTGTTCGGAATTTAACTGAACCGTCGGCAGTGACTCTTGCACTTCGAAAACATAATCTTCCGGTGCAAATTCATCAAGCCACTTTTTGGCATAAACGATCCTTTCCTGTAAATCATTCTTTTCGGACACTGTCAGCTTGTTTCCTTTTTCTTCGGCTGCTAAATCTGAAATATTAACTCTCGGCATCTGGATGGCATAGGCCGCTTTCATAAATCTCATGCGATAGCCGTCCTTGGGTTTCTGTGTCTGGCAAACCAAAAAAGCTTTGCCAAGATCCGGAAAGTCAATTCTGCCGAAGTACGCTTCTCTTGCTCTATCGTAGCTGTCGTAAATTCTGGGTACAGTGTCGCCTTTTGGATCGAATTCGATGGTTTTGCGCGGGGCCTGGGCGAGCAAAAAGCTTAGCACCTCATGCGGGAGAATTTCTGACATTTTTCTGGCAGTAACTCCTCGTCCGGCAGAAGAACTCATTTTCTTGCCGCCGATCAGGAAGAAATCATATCTAATATCGTATGGTGGTTCACAATCAAAAATTTCTCTTGCCAATACATCCGCCATTCCTCTCGAACCGCCCGCTGACCAATGATCTTTCCCTTCGCCCTCAACGGTAATTTCCAAAGCCTTCCATCTTGCCGGCCAGGAAACACGCCATGGAAGTTTGCCATTTCCATTAAACGGTGAAATTTTTCCATTATAACCGCAGCCTTTTGCCCACTGGGCAGCGTTTGGGTCGCATTTGTAGGACACTTTCTCGCCATCCCAATCGTAAACCTTGGTTGATCCAATTTTGCCGCATTTTTCACAAATCGGATGAAACGGATACCAGTCATTTGGTTTCTTGGCTCCGCTAATTTTTCGGTAAACTTCTCTTATTCTGTCAGCGTTGTCGAGGGCAACCTTAATCACATCATTAAACTTGCCTTTTTTGTAAAGCCCTGACTCCCACAAGATTTTAGCTTCCACTCCTGCGTTCTTTAGCGCTTCGTCAAAATCTTTTGCAAAGTACTCGGCCAAGCTTTGCTTGCCTTCCGGCGCAGGGATCATCGAAAGCGGCTCGCCGAGATGTTTCCCATAAACCTCTTCGTCTAAGAATTTTGGCATACCGTCCATAGGGTCAAAATCATCCATAAAAAAGGTATAGCTGACATCAAATCCCGCGTTTTTCAGCGCCTTGAAAGCGACTTCATGGATTACGGCTCCACGAAGTGAACCAATATGCCCAAACCCGGAGGTTGACCACGAGTCGCCTACGAGCTGCTTCTTCTTTTTATCTAGAGACTGTATTAATTCTTCTGTCCAAAACATAATAATAATTTACAATTTTCATTGAATTTTCAGTGATTAATTTTCAAAGCCCTGGATATCCCGCGCAGGCAGGAATGATAGGCTATGGGATAAGATATGTGCCTATACATTATAACCAAAAAACTCCCCTTCGACTAGGCTTTGAGGAATACCCTTCGCACTGTCATCCCCGCGCAGGCGGGAATCTAGTCAGGGCAAGGGATTCCTCGACTTGTCCTTATCAGGAAGTCGCTCGGAATGACAGGAGGCGCGAGGAGTTAGTGCGGGAGTTTTTGAATGCTTCTTGTCTTAGAGCCTGTGCGGAATCTCATCGTATTATGGTAAGTTTAATTTAGCTTGTCGGCTGAAATTCCACAATTGCGGCTACAAACCGCTCAAATCTCGTCAGTATATTTCAATATTCTTCCTTGATTTTCACGCTTTTCGTTCGAAATTCTGAAATTTCAAGCTCGACATGAGATTCCGCACAGGCTCTTAATTTATTTAATTGCCTTGATTTTGTACTTAATCTCTCCTGCGGGCACCTGAACCTTAACTTCATCGCCCTTTTTCTTACCAATCAAAGCCTTGCCTATAGGGGATTCATTGGAGATAAGGCCCATTTCCGGATCAGCTTCATATGACCCAACTATTTTAAAGTTTGCTTCGCCTTTTGCAAAATCAACGGTTACGGTATGACCGACGCATACCTCATCGGTGGTTTTGCAGGCAACCTCCTCGATTATCTTGGCGTTTTTTAAAATATCCTCTATTTCGCTAATTCTACCCTCAATAAACGCTTGCTCATTTTTAGCGTCATCGTATTCGCTGTTTTCGCTTAAATCGCCAAACTCCTTAGCTGTTTTAATTCGAGCGGCAACTTCCTTCTTCTTGACTGTTTTTAACTCGTCCATCTCCTCCTTAAGCTTTTTCAAGCCGTCGTTTGAAATGTAGATATCTTTTTCCATAATTCATCTCCTTTCTGAAAAATTTAGAGTGAAAAAAATAAGCCTTTTCGGGGCAAATGCTAAATCGCAATATTTATTTAAATATTCTGGGTGTTGACAGAGTATAATCTTTTTTCGTACCCGTGTCAATACTATTTTAGGAAATTACTTTGAAAAAATGCTTCTAAATCGGTAATTTTTACTCTTTCCTGCTTCATTGTATCGCGATCGCGTACAGTTACGGAATCATCATTTAGAGTGTCAAAATCAATGGTCACGCAAAATGGAGTGCCTATTTCGTCTTGCCTTCTGTACCTTTTGCCTATATTGCCATTGTCGTCAAACTCACACATATAATTTTCTTTCAATGAACCAAAGACTTCATGAGCTTTTTTAACCAGTTCCGGTTTGTTTTTAAGTAATGGAAAAACAGCAATTTTTATCGGCGCAATAATTTTGGGGAATTTCATTACTACTCTTGTTTCATCGCCGATTTTTTCTTCGGTATAAGCTTCCGTCAAGACAGCCAAAACCGTTCTGGCAACGCCAACCGACGCTTCAATGACATGGGGAATATATTTTTTGCCGGTTTGGGGATCTGTATAGGAGAGATCTTTTCCTGAGAATTTTGTATGCTGGCTTAAGTCGTAGTTGCCCCTTGCATGCACTCCCTCAACTTCTTTGAAGCCGAATGGGAACTTGTATTCTATGTCATATGCCTCTTTGGCATAGAAAACAAGTTTTTCATGCTTGTGCCACTTCAGGTTTTTTTCTGAAAGGCCAAGCTTCAAATAGTATTCCCAGCGCCTCTTCCTTAGCTTTTCGTACTCTTTCATTTCATCTTCGGGCGAAGTGAAATACTGCATTTCCATTTGTTCGAATTCGCGTGTGCGGAAAATAAATTGGCGGGCGGTAATTTCATTTCGAAAAGCCTTACCGATCTGTGCGATCCCAAAAGGAATTTTTACCCGGACGGAATCCAGTACATTTTTAAAGTTTACATAAATGCCTTGGCAAGTTTCGCCGCGGAGATATACTGGCTGTTCCTTGGGGTCTTCTGTGATATTTCCGAGGTTGGATTTAACAAGCAGATTAAACTTTTTCCCGGATGTGAAATCCTTGGCCTTACAGCTGGGGCAAGCTATCTTTTCCGCATTTTCCAAAAAGAGTTTGTTTATCTCTTCTTCTGTCATTTTTTCGTCTGCCTGAACCCCGACCTCTTCAAGTAAATGGTCGAGCCGGAGCCTGGCGTGGCATTTTTTGCACTCAACAAGAGGATCGGAAAAACCCGCAACATGCCCTGAAGCTTCCCATATTTTTGGATGCATAAAGATAGCGCTGTCCAGACCGACGATGTCTTCCCGTTTTTGAACCATTTCTCTCCACCAAAAATCTTTGATATTGTTTTCGAGCTCGACGCCGTATGGCCCATAGTCGTACACGGCGGCAAATCCGCCGTAGATCTCAGACGATGGAAATACAAAACCCCTTCTTTTGCAAAGGGAAACAATTCTTTCCATTAATTCTTCATTTGCTTTACCCATAGATTTCCCAAAATCTCCTCATAATCCTCGTTTGTTATGCGTTCTGCTTTCTTTAGCCTTTGCAGGTCAAAAATGAAATCTGCGTATATTCTCTCATGCACCTCTTCATCTTCATCCTTCAAGACCGTAAGGACTTTTATTGATGTTACTAGCCACTCTTCCAGCTCCCCGTCGCTGCATCCTGGGTCGATTTTGTCGCTGTCCTTAAAGTCTCGGGTACTGTTACGCATGGGAAAATTATAGCTCTTTTGCGGTTGTTTTTAAAGGTTTTTTAAGGCGTTTGCAAATCTTCTGGACTTAAACTCATTTTGATAAATGAAATCCAAGTACTCAAACACCATATGAGAAATGTTTTTAGCGGTTTGCTCCGGCATGTTTATTTTTGAGTACTTGCCAAAGTCTGAATGTTCGATGAACCTAAGGACCTTTAACTCATCCGCGGTGATGGCAGTGAGGTTTGAGTGGCGCATGCATTGCGTGCAGATAATCGAGCCTTCCTTGAAGTTTATATGATACCCTTCCTTTGAGGATTCATTTTTCTTGCACTTGGCGCACTTACCCAGATCCAGCCCGTATCCAAGCAGAATTATTAGTTTGTAAACATAAAGGCCGGTTAGGTATTTGTGGCAGCCTCTATCGAGCGCTTGAAAGAGGCTAACGGTTTCTGAATATATCTTTTCATTTGGCACTTCTTCCGGCATTAGTTTCTGCAATATTTCGGACACCACAAAATAATCAGACACGTTATCAAGGTTGCCGCAAGCATTCTCGAAGTGGCATGTGGGATGCGCGGACACGAGAATGTCGAGATTCTTGCCCTTTACGATATCAAACTCCCCGAGAGTAAAGAGTTCGGTTGATCCAGCAAGCTTCGATCCGGGTCTGCGCGCCCCTTTCACGTTTGCGCGAACAATCCCCTTCTGGATTGAGAATATATGGATTACTTTATCCGCTTCAAAGAAATTCTTCTTTCCGATAATGAGGCCGGATAATTTCTGATGTTTTTTTGCAAGATTAGACAATTTTAGCAAGTTATGTTTAGCACTTGCCGGACTCGATTTGCCACATCGTCAGGCGTATGTTTTGTCTTGATGAGATAATCCTTGATGCCGAGGGCAAATGAAAGCTCCGAATCCATATCAATTTTAGATTCGCCGAGATTTGTTAAAAGTATCACTGGTATGTCCCTGTATTTACGGCTCTTTTTCATTTCTTTTAGCATCTCCAGGCCGTTCATGTCGGGCATCAGTATGTCAAGCAAGATTATGTCCGGAATCTTTTTCTCCAGACTCGCCAAGCCTTCTCTTCCTGTATTGGCTTTCATTACTTTGAAGTCAAGCATTTCGAACTTCTCGCAGTACATTTCCTGCAGCGTGTTGTCGTCCTCAACCAATAGAATTGTTTCTTTCATTTGTTCTCCTTTTGTTATTTTAAATTAATGGCAACTGCTTGGCAATCGGAATCTTGACCAAGAAAACTGAGCCTTTTTTAGGTGAACTGGTAACAGCTATCTTGCCTTTATGCGCATTCACCAGCCTCTTGGTTATATAAAGTCCCAGACCGGTTCCGCCCGCTTGGATGCTTAGCGGATTGTTGACTCTGGAAAATTTCTTGAATAGTTTTTCATAATCTTCTTTCGGGATGCCCACGCCCTGATCCTTAACAGACAGCTCAACAAAATCTTTACCGGACTTAACATTGACACTTACTTCCGTTCCGTCAAATGAATACTTTATTGCGTTATCTATTAAATTTTGCATGACTTGCGTTATTCTGTCATGGTCTCCCCAAACATATATGGGGGCCCTTATGCAGCTTGGTTTGCTCTCAAGCCCCTTATTTCTGGTAAATTGGGTGACGCACTGATCTTGGAGAAAGACTTTCATTTTTTTCTTTTGTATTTTATGGCCCGTGTCTCTTAGACATTTGAGCGCCACATCAAGGACATCCACCGGCTCTTTCATTAAGCTGATTTTCCCTAGTTCTATCCTTGACACATCCAAGAGATCTTCTACAAGATTGACCATTCTTTCTGTGCTACCTTCAATCTTCCTCAATGAATTTCTTTGCCTTTCGTTTAGTTCTCCGTAATCATCGTTTAGCGTCATGGACAGATACCCGCGCATAGATGATAGCGGGGTCCTTAGCTCGTGGGAAACCATAGACATAAACTCGTTTTTGTCCTGTTCCAGTTTTTTCCGCTTACCAATGTCCCTAATATGCAAAACGCCGTAGCTTTCAAGGTTCCACCTCTCTATGGCGGTATTCATGCTGACAATTGTCCAGTATTTGCCATTTTGGGTTTCTATCAAATACTCCTTGGGTGATATCTTTTTGCCGGATTCAAAAAAAGCATCAATTTTTCTTTGCAAGTCTCTTTGGCTGACCAGTCCATATTGCTGAGCGGACTCAAATGAAAGTAGCGGAGACTTGACTTCTTGATTGATAATTTTGAATAGGTTAGAAAAATTTTCGTTAGTGAGGCTTTTGTTCTTGGCGCCCAGCATTTCCTTAGCCCTTTGGTTTGCCTCGACGATTGTATGATCTCTTGAGATTAAAAGTATTGCATCTTCTACATTGTGAAAGACCAATCGCCACTTCTCCTTTTCGTCTATGATTTTTTGCGAGGCTTCTTCTTGCGAGATGTAAATACCGACTCTTGCGGCTGTTATGCGCAGAAAGCTTTTTTCAAGAGTGGATAGATTGTCGGTGTTTTTAGACCTATCTTCCAAAAGGATAAAACCCATCAGCTTCTTCCTATATATGATCGGCTGAGCGGTTAAAAAATTCCCGTTGTTTTTCTTCATGTCGAGATTTATGAGGGATGTGTTTGGGTTTTCTTTATACTTTCGCTCTACCACGGATTCTATTTTCTTGTGCTCTTTGGCAAAAAGCCCCGTCTTGTTTTGCCGGCAAATGAAAAATTTCACTTTATCCAGTTTTAAATAATTGGCTGTTTCCTTTGCTGTTTGTTCGAGCTTTTGTTTTTGGTTTAAAGTAGGGTTCTCAAAAACAGTAGAGATAACTCTCCTTGCTTTCAATTCGTTTTTCTGGTTTTCTGATTGATAGTATAAAATGACATTTTCAATTATTGTTACCAGTTTTTCGACGGTTATTTCCAGTTCTTTTTTCTTTGGTATTTTTTCGGGATCGAAGTTTTCATATGTGAAATTCAAAACCCCGATTACATGGCCACTCTTGTCCTGAATAGGAACAGATACAATAGAGTTGTACGATTTATCCCGCATTCTGATATAAATCGGATTTTTTGAAATGTCTTTGATAACTATGATTTTTTTATGTTTGGCTGCGTAACCTGCCGCTCCGACACCAACCTTGAAGGGAAGGGTGGTGTTTCCCCCGACCTTCCACAAATAGCCGTATTTGTCACCATACATTATGGTACATCCTTTTGTTTCGGCAAAGTCCGTGAGAATGTCCTTTAGCCCCTTGAGGGATTTTTGAATGTCTTTTAGAGAGAACTCAAATGCGGCCAACTCAAAAAGAAGCTTCTCAAACTTTATTTTCTTGGCTTCTTTGTTGGTTTTAGCCGCAATACTGTCATCTGCTTTTGTTTCCAGCATGAACTATACAATACCTTCAAGCACACATTGCGACATTGTAAATTGAGATAAAAAAATACCTGATTTTAACTCTTTTTTTGTAGTTTTAACCAAAACAATTTTAATAACTGTAAGATTTGGACTTTGTTGACCAAGATTTCTGAAATTGTCCCAGATAGGCAAAGCTTGGCTTCAGACCGGGTTCTTTGCCGGGCAGGCAATAATCCAAAATGTTTGGCGAACCGGCCCTTGTCGATTGGGCAAAAGTGTACGGATTAAACCAAACCTCGCTTAAACCACTTGGCTTGGCAAAGGCTGTATCGGGGGTATCTCTAAGTATTTCAGAAAAGATGTCGTGCCAAGGGTAGGCAGCGCCCTCTATACCGCTTATCTGTCCCATCTTGGTGTGGTCATTATTCCCCATCCAGACACCGACTGTGTATTCCGGAGTGTACCCCATGGTCCAGCTGTCGGCATAGCTTTCCGTGGTTCCTGTTTTGGCTGCGACTGTATGGCCCTTGATCTCGAGCTTGTTGCCGTAGCCAAACACTTTCTGCCTGGCTTTGTTGTCTGAAAGTATGCTGGTAACCATGTAGGCGACTCTTGGATCCATGACCTGCTCCTCACCTCTGTCTACTTTGTAGATCTCCTCGTTTCTGTTATTCAAAACCTTAGAGATACCCGACAAGACAGTTCTCTTTCCGCCATTTGCAAACGTTGAATACGCGCCGGCAAGATCCACCAGCTTCACCTCGGCGCTGCCTAGGCCGATAGATAATCCATATTGATTTGGACCGCTATTAATAGTGCTTATGCCGAGGCTTTTTGCCGTGCCGATAATTTTATCAACGCCGGCCAGTTGGGTCATTTCAACTGTCGGGATATTTAACGAATTTGACAAAGCCGTCCTGGCAGAAACATTGCCCATATAGCTGCCGCTGTAATCGTGGGGTATATATGGAGGGGTGCCTCCAAAGTTTACGGAAACATCCATTAACTTTGTCATAGGCGAATATCCTTCTGCAAATCCCGTGGCATACACAATGGGCTTAAATGACGAGCCGGGCTGCCTTTCTGCGGTTGCTACATTTACTTTGCTTTTGTCCCAATCGACTCCGCCGACCATGGCCAGGATGTTGTCATTTTTGTTGTCTAAAATAACTACCGCCGCGTTTGAAACGTTTGCATATTTAAACTTAGTGACGTATTCCTTTGCTTTTGCTTCGGCCAGATCTTGTTTGGCCGGGTCGAGCGTCGTGTAAACCTTTAGGCCCGCCGTTTCCACATAATCGAAGCCATACAAATCGATAAGTTGCTGTTTTACATACTGCACGAAATATGGGTATTTATCCACGCTATTTCGGACTCCGCTAAATGACAGCGTTTCGTTTGCGGCTTGCCTCCCCTGCTCAAGCGTTATAAAACCATTCTTTATCATCTGTTGGAGGACGTATTCTTGCCTTTTTTTGCTGGTATCGAAGTCGCCGCTAATCGGGTCGTATTTGCTTGGCGCGGCAGGCAAGCCGGCGAGCATGGATGCTTCCGCCAGATCCAAATCTTTCAAATCTTTATTGAAATATATTTTGGCAGCATTCTTGATGCCAAGCGCCTGTTCCCCGTAATAAATGTTGTTCAAATATTGTTCGAGTATTTGGTCCTTTGACATTTTCTTCTCAAGTTCGTATGAGTAAACAAGCTCTTTAAGCTTTCGTTCAAAGCTCTTGCTGTCGTCAAGATATCGGTTCTTGACCAATTGCTGTGTTATGGTGCTGCCGCCTTGCGTATATTCGCTTTGGTTAAACAGATCCTCAACTTTTAAAATGCCGGGTTTATTGCTTGCTTGAATGTTTTTGAGCGCTGCCCTTGCAATACCTGTAAAGTCAACCGGGCCGTGATGGTAGAAGTTGGCGTCTTCCGCAGCAAGGGTGGCCTTCTTTATCGTATCGGGAATCTGATTTAACGGAACATAGTCAGGGTCGCTTGTACCGAATCCTTGGTAAATCACCCCGCCGTTTTTATCGTAAAAAACAGCCTGAGTGCCTCCGCTTTTTGGTTTTGCAGATTTAAAATCGCTTGCATACTTTAGATAGGTGCCAATAATAAAAAAGCTGGATGTAAGAAATAAAATGACCAGAAATATTATAGAGACTTTGCCCAGCACCCTTAAACCTTTCCGGGTTGTCTGCCACAACGAAAAAAGCCTCCCTTGCTTTTTTTCTTCGCGTTCGCTTAGTTCTGTATCTTTATCGTCTCTCGCCATTTTATTTTTTTTATTTGCCGTTCTTGTTTTTTATTTTAATATCAAAAAGCTTTTTTGTTAATAATTAAAATGACAAAAAATTTAGAACCTGTTTAAAATCTCACCGCAGAAATGAAATTAAGAATCAGCTTGTCGGCTGAAACCTCATAATTTCGGCTGCCTGCCCGTCCGGCAGGCGGGCAAAACGTTCAAAATTCGTTATAATATCTCGATATTCTTCCTCAGTTTTCACATTATACGACTCGAAATTCTGAGGTTTCAGACACGACATGAGATTTTAAGCAGGCTCTGGGGCCTAAAATTTCTTTCTGCCCAAGCCGGAAACCACTTCCTTTATCCTCATATCATAAACCCTCGCTTTCTTAATGGCGTAAAAACCATATTTATCGTTTATCATATCCAGTGTCTTTAGCAGTCTTTCCTTCTTTTTTTCCTCCGGCAATAAGCTGGCAGGGATAAATCTTGCATGTTTTGCGCTGGCGGCCCGAACGCCGATCGCGCGAACGGGTTTGGCCGGATTGAGTTGCGCTAAGAGATCAAGCGAGATGCGGTAAATATCTTCTCCCGAACAAGTCCAAAAAGATATTTTTCTGGATTTTGCGAGATGGCTGAAATCTTTCAGCCTTATCCAAAGCGATATTTCTTGGCACCAATGTTGCTCTTTGCGCATTCTGGCGGCAACTTTTTCAGAGAGCAGGCAGATATGTTTTTTAAGCTCCTCGCTTGACGAAACATCTTTGTTTAATGTCCTGGAATGACCGAAGGATTTTGCTTCCGATTGTTTGCGCCAGCTGATTACCGGAGCGTTGTCGATGCCATAAGCCATTCTCTTTAACTTCAGGCCATATATCCCAAATTCTTTCAAAAGATCCAAGTCGCCGGTTTTTCTTAATTCTTTTACGGTTTTTATGCTAAGTAAATTCAGGCGTTTAAGTATTTTGGGGCCGATGCCGCAAAAATCGTCGAGCTTCGAATCCAACAATATCCTGTCCTTATTTCCAGGCGTAATGATAGTCAATCCGTCGGGCTTTTGCATGTCGCTTGCTAACTTTGCTAGAAATTTATTATAGGAGATGCCTACTGAGCAGGTAAGCCACGGGCCAATTTCTCGACGCAGATCCTTCTTGATGCAGCCGGCAATCTTCTTTGCGCCGCCAAAAAGATGCATTGTGCCTGTTACATCCAGGAAGGCTTCGTCAATCGAAAAGATTTCCACCTTGTCCGTGTATCTTTCAAAGATTTCAATAAACTTCTTGGTTACCTGCGAATATTTCCTCGGTTCGCCTACGATTAAAATTATCTCCGGACAAGTTTCTTTGGCTTCCTGTACCGACATGGCTGTTTTTACTCCGAATTTTTTTGCTTCCACAGAAGCCGCAGCAACTATCGTCCTTTTATTTGCGCTGCCCCTAACCCCTATCGGCTTGCCTCGAAGATATGGATTTGCCTGTTGCTCGACGGTTGCAAAATAAGAGTTCATGTCGATATGCAAAATAGTCCGAGTCATTCTAGGAAATATTCCTTTAGCGTCCAGAAGAGGCTTTTATTGTTAAATGATATTTTATAGATTCCCCCTTCTGTCTCCGCTGCGAAATTATAATTTATGGCATCACCCTCCCTTTCCTGGTGGCTTAAGTGCACTCTTTTTACGACGTAAGTTTTATTATCCCATCTAAATTTCCTGGGTTGAATGCTGCCATTATAGAAATCGGCCAGCACTCTTATCTTTTGATCGACTTTTTGATACATAATTTAAGTATAAATTGCACACACACGACTTCAAGTATACAAAAAGAAAGGCCTTCAAAGAGAAGTCCTCTCGTAGAAATTTAGTGGGTCGGTGAGTGGTTTTAGGTAACGATTAATTCTACTAGATGGTTTGCTTTGAAGGCCGAAATTGCGGATAAGCCGACCGGCTCAGGAGGAAAAAAAGTTGAGCCGGCCGGCTGCCGCGACGGGGAGAGGGCTACTGAAAACCCCGATGTTGTCTTTGCCGGAGACCGGGTTTCATGCTGTTTTACCCGTGTTAACCGGGCTCCGGCAGGTACGTTTCTAAAGGACGACTGGATTTTTGAGCTTTACTGTCTGCATGACGGTAATTCCGTCTTCAGCGCAGCTTCCGCTACCAGTGGCCCTTAGAATGGCGGAAAGAGTATACATCAAACTTGTCCACATGTCAAGTGTTTTTTCGCTTATCCGGAGTTCAAAAACGAAATGCACCACTTAGGGTAAAATAACATTAACCTAAAGTGGAGGCAAAAGTGGTCAAGAAAGGACATCTAACACATGGGGAAAGAGAGAATATTT
>JAJYFH010000061.1 GCA_021791015.1 bacterium
TCATCTTGCAATCTCTTCATGGAAAGAGAAATCTTTTCATCTTCAATCCCTATGATTTGAACCTCTATCTCATCGCCGATTTTGACAAAATCCGATGGATTTTCCACTCTGTCCCATGAAATTTCAGAGATATGAACCAATCCCTCAACTCCTTGGACATTCAAGAATATGCCAAAATCTACTACGCCGGTGACCTTGCCCTTTACCTTGTCATTGATTTTAAACTTAGACAAGAGCTCCTCGGTTTTATCCTTGTTTGCCGCTTTCTCTGAGAATATCAGTTTACCCTCGCCTTTATCCGTATCGAGCACGACCACATCGAGCGCCTTGCCGATAAGGTCGTTGAGCCGTATCAAGATCTCATCTTTATCAGCCACTCGCGGATAATGCTCTGTTGAAAGCTGGGAAACGGGCAGAAATCCCCTAACTGTTTCATATTCGATAAGCAAACCGCCCTTGTTTGCATCAAATGGTTTGATTTTAAATACCTCTCCTTCATTCATCATTCGCGTAAGTTTTTCCCAAACCTTTTCTCTTGTAGCTTTTCGAAGTGACAAAAGAACATAGCCTTCATCGGTTTCTTGGGCGATTACCGAAGCATTCATTATATCACCGACTTTGGACTCTCCTTCCAAATCATAAACCTCGGGGCCGACTACAAGCCCAGTACCATATGTACCGAGATCAAGCCACACGCCATTTTTGGTGACATTTATGATTTTACCTTCAATTACGTCCCCTTCTTGCGGAACGCTTATGTCTCCGTATGAGGAGAGAAGATCTTCCATTGTCATTTCTTTTGCTTTTGCCAATTAAATTTTTCTCCTTTCGAAAAATGTTCCCTCTTTTGAAGGACTATAAAATGATACCAAAAAATAGTTCTACTGTAAAGGGTAATTAGTTTAACTAAGCAATAAAAAATGTTGACAATATTCTTATGTTTAGGTATAAGAGGTTCCTGTTGAATTTGTTGGGCAAAACTTTAGAGTCAAACATTTTTGTATCTTTTTTAAATCTTGGCTATGCCTGATCGGGAAATTTACAACAACCCTTTCGAGGCGGCATGTCGCACCAGGTTGGTTACCGGAGAACGCATCCTCCACCAACAACGTAATGCGAATGCCTAACCAAGCCAAGCGGCGGATTGCCTGAACGAATACCGGAGTCAAATGGAAAGAAAAAATACTCCGGTAGAGGTCCTAACCCCAGGGGGACTAAGAAGGTTCACGCAATGTCTGCCATGTAGTTAGGGGCAGGTGCCCCACCCTTCCCAATGCCCCGGTTTATGGTCCGCCCAGAACCGGGGTGTTATTCTTTTAAAGACAGTCAAAATATCTTATAATAAAGCTTATGAAATTAACTATTTTAGGCAGTGGATCGTTCACAACTGGTCCGGAAAGATCCAAATCCTCACATCTATTAGAAATAGGAAAAAGAAAAATCCTGGTTGATGCTGGAGATGGAACATGCAACCAGCTTATGAAGCTAGGTATAAATCCAACTGATATAGATGACATTTTCATCACTCATTTCCACTCTGATCATACTCTGGATATTTATAGTATCTTGGTCAGGATTCATATAATAAATCAGTTTTCAGATAAGGAAAGCAAAATAAGAATCTATGGTCCAAAAGGAACTAATAACTTTATAAAAGGTTTAGATAAGCTTTATGATCTAAATATTTTGGATGAAAATGATTTTTCAGCCCATGATGTTCTAGAAAAAGAAGCATTCAAAGGTTTTTCCGTGACGCCTTTTGCTGTTGAGCACAGCCCTAGTGCGCGGGCTTATCTTTTTGAAATAGAAGGTAAAAAAATAGTATTTTCCGGAGACTCAAACAAATGCCAAGGAATTTTTGATGCTTCAAAAGATGCAGACTTGCTGATCATTGACTGTTCAGCCTCAAAGGAAATCAGCGAAAAAGCTCATTTAAATACTTTAGATATCGCCGAAATCTGTAAAAAATCAAATGTTAAAAAAGCCGTTTTAACTCATATCAGACCAACTTCATATAACAAAAACCTAGTCGTAGAAGTCAAAGAAGGTTTTGACGGTGAAGTTGTTCTGGCAGAGGATTTCATGGAGATCGAGATATGATTTTAGGTGTTCATCATACAGCTTTTTCAGTGGAAAATCTCGAGGAATCGATAGATTTTTATGTATCACTCGGTTTTACAGTGGTAAATCGCTTTGAAAAAGATGAACCAAAAGCGAAGGCTGCATATTTAGAGAAGAACGCCATTATAGAGATCTGGCAGTTTGAATATGAAAACGATCCTCAGGCTAAAATTATAAAAAAACATGTGGCTCTTGAGACAAATAATCTAGAAGAAGACATAAAGACTTTCCAGGAAAACGGGTATAGGATAGCTATACCGGTTACACAGGAAACAACCATAAAAGCATTTGCTTTTTTGGTTGACAAAAGCGATAATTATATCGAATTATATGAAAGGAGTTAAAAATGGATCAGTTTATACAGCACAACTTATGGATTATTGCACTGCTAGCCATATGGACGATTCCCTGGAAAGGCGTCGCACTCTGGAAATCAGCTCGAAATGACGACAAACCGTGGTTTATAGTGCTTTTAATTGTGAATACCCTAGGCATCCTTGAAATGTTCTACATCTTCATCTTCTCAAAAAGAAAAGCAAAATAATTTATATAAAGAGAAAGAGCAGCCATTCCATATACACTGCCCCTCTGCCAAAACTAAAGCACTTTTGGTTTATTGTATCTTAATTCTATCCTGTTGTCCTTACCCTCATCTAAGATTAAATGGTAATCAAAACCTTGTACTTTTTGTCTTCTTGTCGCTCCATCATCTGATTTTTCATAAATCCTATCATTTAATACTTTTCGCATCTTTTCTAGATCAATACATGTATCATTCTCTCCCATTCGTATTGAGGATTCCTTCACGGCCCAACTGCCAGTATCAAGTGTATGAACAATCAATCGGTCTGCCAATTCTTGATAAGCAAGATCTTCCTTTTGTTTTTCATCATATTCCTTTGCCGCTATTTCCCCATTAATGTCAGCTTGTTGTAAAAAACCATCTATTGTAGCTGCACTAACACCTAATTGCTTTGCGAGTATTGCTTTTTCACGATCAAGATCTTCAACATTAGCTATCGTATGAGATCTATCATGAGTTTCATTATCTTGAGCATCCAACTCCGCTCGACTTTTATCAAATCCTTTAATTTCTTCATCTGTATATCCTTTTGGATTTTCTCCTTCTGCTAGCATAATATTCCTTTCATTTAAATATATTCACTTCTCGTAAGATTAATTATATATAATCGTTTTTTTTTGCAACTTTTTTGATGTCACACCCAAAAAGAAGCGAATCCATTACCTTAGTCATCCTTGAGGTGAAGCCGAAGGATCTCGAGATTTTTCGTTGCTCTCAGAATGACAGGCACAAATAAAAATAACGGCCCAGAAGGGCCATTATTTTTAAGTTAATTTGTTTTATTTTTTCATTGAACTTAAGAGTTTTTTTCTGCTTCTTAGATAATATCCTGCCACGACGATTATCCCTGCAAATCCAGCAACGGGCAAAATCATATCTGCCGGACCCGAAGTCGAAAGGTTTGAAGTCCCTGCCGCCTGTGGAGCAGCAGAAGTGGTAGAGGGTGTTGCCGCTGAACCAGAGGCAGGCGCTTGTGCCGGCTGTGAGCCGGCTTGCGGCGTTTGCGACCCAGAAGGAGCTGACGTCGTGGTCGGAGCAGCTGTGTTGGTCGAACCGGCTATAAGCTTAATACTTCTCGTTATATTGCTGACTTTACCATCTTTTTCAGATTTGATTTCTATTTTATTATCGCCTTTATTCAAAGAGACTGTCGCGCTGTATGAACCATCCTCGCCAACCTTCGTTTCCTGGCCGTTTACCGTAACCTTGCTGCCAGCCGGCACATTACCGCTCACAATAGTTTGTTTTTCGGTAGTTTGAACAGCGCCTTCAGGAATGTTGACTGAGATGGCGCTATTTGACTGCTGAGATTTTTGCCAATTTACTATACCGATAATACCACCGATAAATACAAAAAGAATCACCACCGGCACGATGAGCATTTTCCAATTTACTTCATTCATCTTAAATCCTGCTTTAATTGTTAGAATCGTCAGAATTGTAGATCAATTCTAGCAGCTCCAACAATAAATAAACTGTTTATATTTACTAAAAGAGCAACCAAAGAAGGTCATCTTCCTCCAGAAAAGCTTTGGGATCAAGTTAATGATACATCCCGCTTCGACGCGGTACGCGTCCCTTCCAAAGGATATGTGGC
>JAJYFH010000062.1 GCA_021791015.1 bacterium
GCCACAGCCGCTTTCGATCTCTTTAGTTCCTTCTTTTTTCACATTTTTACTTTCGCAGCTGATGCATTTTACTTCCGGTGTATTGCCTTCAAGAAGTTCAAACTCAGCTTCGCAATCCTTGCATTTGTATTTACCAACTTTCATATGGCTCCTTTCGTTGTGTTATTTGATAGTTGTTATAATATCACTGTTGCTTGTTGTTGCTTTTGGTGGCTCTTGGGTGCTTGTCGTTTTGCCAGCGCAGCAATTAGATTGTTGAGTTTTACCCCTATAGCATTTATCTCTTGTTCAAATTTATTAAATGATTCTTGGTCCAAGTAATCCAACTCGCATGCAAGTACCAAAAAATGCAGTACTTCCATCAGTGAACCTCATGCAATGTATAGAAATTTTATGTATTCTTTTGTGTGATATCTGCCGAAACCCTCAGCAATATTTGCACCGACCGAACTAGAGGCACGCATTAATTGATCGATAAGACAATATTTCTCCTTGCTTGGCAGTGTTTCAATAAATTTATAAACTTTGATAGTAAGTTTATTGGCTAATTGGTACACTTCTAAATCTCTAAAATCCTTAATCATTGTCCCCTCCATTAGCAACTACAAGTCGCTCTAAGCCACCACAAGCAACTATTTCATTAACTTTTTAAAAACCTCCGGTTCTGTTGCAGCAAGGTCTGCCAAAATCTTTCTATCAATCTCGATATGCCTGTCTTTTAGGGATTTCATAAAATCTGAATATTTTGTGCCGTTTAGCCTGCAGGCCGCTGAAATTCTAGCGATCCATAGCGATCTGAAGTCGCGCTTTTTTGTTCTCCTATCACGGTATGCATAGGACATGGAGTGGAGCAATGCCTCTTTTGCGCCCTTTATGGATGAAGTCCTGGCATGTGACATACCTTTGACTTGCTTCATTATTTTTTTATGCTTTTTGCGTGTAGTAACGCCTCTTTTGACTCTCATTTATTATCCTCTGATTTGCTTTTTTACATTTTTATAGTCAGCGGGGGAAACCGATGCATTTTTTGTATCGTCTCTCTTCCTGTCCGGGGACTTTTTCTCCAAAATATGATTGCCGTAGGCTCGGGCTCTTATGAGCTTGCCCTTTTTGGTCAATTTAAATCTTTTTACCGCAGCTTTGTGCGTTTTCATCTTTGGCATTTTTATTCCTCAGCGTTAAAGGTTATATATGAATTATTATTTTTCTTTTTTTGGAGCCAGAATGATCCCAGCTTCTCTTCCCGTGAATGCTACATCTTGTTCAACCGTTGAAACGTCCTCTAACTTTTCAGCAAACTTTCTCAAGACCTTTTCACCAATGTCCTTATGTGTTATCTCTCTGCCCTTGAAAAACAATCTGACTTTTACCTTGTTTCCCGACAAGAGAAATTTTTTAGCGCTTTTTGCCTTCGTCTCCATGTCGTGCTCGCCTATCTTTGAGCTTAGGCGGACACCTTTCATCTCGACATTTCGTTGTTTTTTCTTCTGGGTTTGTTCCTGTTTGCGTTTCTCGTATTTAAATTTCCCCCAATCTATAATCTTTGCAACGGGGGGATTTGCATTTGGAGATATTTCCACAAGATCCAAGCCTTCCTCTTCCGCGGTTCTTAGCGCTTCAGGCAATGAAACAACTCCGATTTGTTCACCGTTTACATCAAGTAGCCGCACTTCCTTTGCCTTAATCTGGTGGTTTATGTTGTATCTTATAGAAATTACTCCTTTAATTTTCCTCGAATATCATAGCAAAAAATGAGCTTGGTGTAAAGGGGAAGTTATCAAAAATTTCTAATTAACAATTTCTAATTCCTAATCAAATTCTAAAGTTCAGTGCTAAAATTTTTTCTATGACTTTCGCGTACCACATCTGTCATTCCCACGCAGGCGGGAATCTAGTCAGTCTGGATTCCCGCCTGCGCGGAAATGACAGGGCGCTTGTGCATAATCAATCACTAATGCGAAAGTCGTGTTTTCTCGAAAACTAAACTAAAGTAGTTTAAGAAAGATATTTTTTGTTTTATTGAGAGAAAAAGCACCCTATCGTTACACTAATCTGTATTAGTGTAACGATAGGGTGCCGGCTATATTGCTCAATAGGAGAACAGTTTACTTTACTTCTTGCCGGTTTCTGGATTCCCGCCTGCGCGGGAATGACAGTGTGAGGGGTTACGAATATTTTACTTATCGCCGGTTTTTGCCTTAGCTTGAGATTTTGGCGCTTGTTTTGTTGGAGCTTTTTTGCGGGCAACTATTAACTTCAACTGTCTGGTGGAGATTTGGCAGACAATGGGGGTTTTGCAGGCAATTGATCCATCGATTGCCACATCCATCGGTTTTGGCGTGTTGATGGCTATTCGTTTGGCGCGAAACAGTGAAATGTCCGGTTTCTTCTCTGGTTTCAGTTTTTCGGGGTCCATTATGTATTTCAAAGAATTTAGCCCCGACATCTTCCCGGTAATTAAAATATCCAGCAAGTTTGACTTTGAGTCTTGGGGTTTGTTTTCTGAAAACCTGGCGTTTGATATCTGAATATTAAAAAAGTCGGTCTCAACAATGAAGTCGTCATTAAAGTTTAAAATTGCTCTTTGTGGCTTAAACTTCGATGCCCACGACAGAGCGTTTCGATAGTATTTTGTTTTCTGAAAGAGGGAATCTTCAGTCGGTTTTGCATTGGTAATTTCGGCGCTAAACCCGATATTTACGCTTGTGATAAAATACTTCTTTCCCACTTTTCCGACATCCAAAATGTCTATTTTTCTGGCAGCCAGAATGTTGCATGCGGTCTGCCAGTCAAGTATACCAAGAGACTTGGCAAGTTCATTCTTGTGTCCTATGGGGATCATACCGACGGCTACATCATTCTTGCCGATGCCGTTTATAACCTCATTTATCGTACCGGTACCGCCGACAGCAACAATCGTTTTGTAGCCCTTTTTAATGCCCAGATTCGTGAGCTTTGTGATGTCTCCTTCACCAATGCTTTTTACGAACTCACCGGCAATGCCAAGCTCCTTCAATCGCAACTTCAAGCGATCCTGGATTTTATTTATACGTCCGCCTCCGGAAGCGGGATTTAGAATATAGTAGTACATAAAAATAATTTACAATTTGAAATTAGAAATTTGAAATGGAATACGCCGATCATTTTTTGGCGCTTTTTTCTTTTTCTTGTGTCTCTTCGACTTCCAGGATGGGTTCGAGCTCAACTTCTTTCTTTGTTTCAGCCATAGCGCATTTGCCCGAAAAGACTGCACCGGGAGAAACGACCAAGATCCCGGCTTGTATGTCGCCGTAAACTCTGCCGGTCTCAGATATTTGCAATGTGTCGGTAGCTTCGACATTGCCTTGGACGACACCGGAAATGTAGACATTCTTTGCCTTGATGCTGGCTACGACATTTGCACTGCCGCCGATTTGGACGCTTGCTTTTGTTCTGATGTCACCAGAGACGTGGCCATTGATGTTGATGTCCCCGTCACTTTTAAGGTTCCCCTTAAGTTTTACCGATGAGCCGACAATCGTTTCGATGTTTTGGCTGTCCATAGTGGGCGTGAAATCGTCTTTTTTCTCAAACATGATAACTCCTTACTAATTTAATGTTGCTAAATACTAATCATACTAATTTACTAATTCTCATTAAAGCTACTTTGAATTTTAATCACGCTTCTTTTATTTAAAATACGTATATTGGTATTATTTGTAATTGGTTACACTTATTTGTTTTCATTCTTTCATTGCTTTTTTCATTGCTTCTTCTTCCTCTGCACTGAGAGTATTTGTTGATTTGCCGTCTTTGACTTGTTTTGCATAAACCCTTGTGCCTTCTCTGGCGTGCATGCTGGAGATTACAAAACCATTATCGTCATTATCAAGCAGTGCAACGGAAAAGCTTTGATTTCCTCCTGTGTCGTTTTTGCCAAATGGGTTGTATCTGATAAAGCCTGTTTTCTGGATGCTTCGCTGCATTTTTCTGCCGATTTTTACCATCTCAATCTGCATCTTCTTAGCATATTGCTCAACTTCCTTGGTTTCTTTCAGGTAATTTTCAAGCACTTTGTATACATCGCCGTTTTTGTCGGTATCAAAAAGTTCGCTGGCGCGCTTGTATATTTTGTTTTGGCGGTAGGTTAAAAAGACTAGCCAAATGGCTAGAATAAATGTTGCTCCAGCGATGATAAGAAGATTTGTGTCTATTTTAAGGTCTCCCACTTCAAAGTTAAGGGTATTATACCTTGCAATAAGTGCGACTTCAAGACTTATCTTGTAATGGT
>JAJYFH010000063.1 GCA_021791015.1 bacterium
ATGTCTTGCTTATCGACTTCAATTGTTCCGGAACTGGCTTGGTCTAATGCTCCCAGAAGCGATAGAAGCGTCGACTTGCCGCTGCCGCTTTTGCCGACGATGACGCTAAACGATCCCGTCGGCACGTGCATGGATATGCCGTTCACCGCCTTGACCTCCGTGTCTCCCGACTTAAATTCTTTCTTCAATTTTTCTAACTTTAGCATGGTTTATCCTTTCGAATTAATCTTCTCTAATCCGTCATTCTGGCTTGCCTGCCCGTTCCGAAGCTTCAGCGTAGGCGGGTCCAGAATCTATTTTGAAATTTGATATTTGAATTTTGATTGGATATTAGTAATTGGAAATTGGTCATTTCAATCAATCGTTTCTCATTACTTCTGCCGGCCGCACTTTGGAAATCATAAATGCCGGTATGGCACTGCCGACTACGGCAATCACAAGCACCGCCAGCGCGCCGTATATCAAGATGTCATAGCCGACCACCGCGTGCAAATCGCGAAGGGTATTGCCGACTCCGTTAAATCCGCCAGCAAAGCGCACCATCATGCCTCCGCCGCGAAATCCGCCGCCGGGACCGCCCTGTCCGCTTGAAGCACCGCTTACCACAAGAGCGTTCAAGATCGGGTTAGCGGCAAAGAAGCCGACAACCGTGCCCAAAACCCCGGCCATGACCGTCAGTGACAAAGCTTCGACCACAAACTGAGCTGTGATCTTGATGTTTGAGGCGCCGATAGCCTTCAAGACGCCGATTTCTTTGCGCCTTTCGCGGACAACCATCAGCATCGTCAGGAATATGATAACTGAGCCGGCAACCAGTGCGCCGATTAAGCTATAAAGGGAAATGGTTTTGATATTTTCAAGCGGCTGGATGATTTGATCTGTCTGTTCCTGGCTTGTCGTCACATCCGCCTTGTCGCCAAGCTTTGCGGTGATAGCGCTTTTGATTGAGTTTAAGTTGTCGATGGAGTCAACTTGGACAATCGCCGTCGACACTTGGCCGGCTTGGTTCGATAGTCGCTCGAGGCTTGAGATCGGCATCACGAACGAGCTATTTAAGAACCTGTTTCCGCTATCATAAATGCCCGCCACCGTGATGTTTGCGCCGTATCCTTGAAATGTCGAGCCGGGCTTTAGGTTGTTCTTCGCCGCCAGATCCGTCCCGACCAGGGCGCTGCCGGTATCTTTGGTGGCGTCAAACTCAGAACCAGATGTGATTTTCAAGTTATCAATGTTTAGCGCCTGAGCCACCGATAAATCATCCACCCCCGTCACCATGATTGGCATGGTAAATGTCCTTTGTGCTGCGCCAAATCTTCCGCCTCCGCCTTCGACGCCAAAACCGGCGCGCCCTTGCTGTCTGTTGCCAAAAGATCCCGGCGTCAGCGAAGCCTGAAGGTTTGTATCAGTTCCCGGTGTCAGCCGATCGCTCAAGGTTTCGGTCATTTTTGCAACATGGGGAAGCGCCCCTACCGCATTTAGGTCAGTGGTTGTCAGTAAATCGCCTCCGCCTTCAAATCCCCGCACCCCGGCAGGAGAAACCGTGATGGTATTGCCAACCGAGCTTTTGACCGATGCAATCTTCGCCTGTACTGATTTTAATGCAAGCAGCATCACGAGCGCCATCGCGATAGAGATGGCCAAAATAAAAACGATACTTCCGGTCCGGATGACATTTCTGAACGCATTTCGAACCCCGCGACTCACTGTCCCCATAGATTTTCTCCCTTGTCCTTCCGAGGCTCCTAAGAGCGTAGGAGGATCCTTCCTTAATTTATATTTTTTCTATTAAATAAGGGAAACCTGAGAGTAGGCTTAGAAAACAACATTCTCACATTCTCCAGAATGTCGGAATGTAGTCAGAATTTTTTTATAAAACTGTAGAACTGTTTCCCATACGGCGACAATGAATGCATTACCGCTCTTCCCTGGTATTTTTTGTTCACCAACCCTGCTTGGTACAGTTTCCTTGTGTGTTCAGAGATGGTTTTTACATTGCAATCCAGATTCTCGGCGATCGCCTCTAAAATAATGCCATCATTTCCGGCAATGCAATCCAAAATCTCAATTCTTCTATGGTTTGCCAAGCCTTTCAAATGCCGCTCGAGCTGTTTCGGTGTTTTATTCATGTCCGCCTCCAAGTTATTCTCACATTCTCCAGAATGTTGGGATGTCAGTGTGGGGTGGGGAGAAATGCGGTGGAGTGGGAACGAGGCCTGCGGTGGGGAGAAATCCCCGCCGCCGCTAGAACACCATAAACCCAATCGTTTTGAAATTTAATTTCTATTTAATAATATCCCAATTGTTAAGATAGTAGTTCATTTCGTGATTCATGTTTCCCAAATAAACTTTTTTATCTCTAACTCTTATATTTACCCTATATCTTTTTCCATGACCGACTTCCAAAATTGCTTTCTCGTGCACTTTTTTGTCCATTTCATAAAATGGTAGTATTAAGAATTGATTTTTATTTTTCCCATGCAAAACAAAGATATAATAAATGTTACCGGCATCATGTCTCTCGAAGCTAGCCCTTCTTACATCAAAAACATATGTATTAAATTTATTCAGATTAGATGTTTTAACCTGAATACCATACATTTTATTGTCTTTGGTAGCCACTATATCCAGTCCCACATCCACACTCATTATACTTGCGTTATATCCACGAAACAAAAGTTCACTGCAAACTAGATTTTCTCCTGCTTTTCCCGTAAACCCTCCTTCGATGCCTATCTTTTCTTCTTCCTCTTTTTCTTTATCCTCTATCTTTTGTTCTTTTTTGAAACTTTCAATTTTTATATCCGGATTTAGCTTAAATGTCCCCGGTGAAGTCTTAACGAATTCTGACTCTTTGCCTTTAATTTTTACATCCACAGATAACTGAGAAATCATTGAGGCATCGGGAGTTGCTCCCTCTGTTTCTAATATTCCTTTTTCTAGGGCAAAGCGAGTAATCTCTTTATAGTGAAGAGGTTTCTCTGCTTCACCTAGTATTTTTATTGCTGCTATTTTGAATTTATTCATTTACTATTCAGCTTATAGTACTGATAAAGCTCCTCAATTTCTATAGGAATACCTGCATTACCCAGTCTTTCTAATCGAGCATTTGACAGATAGTTGATTGCGGGCTTTCTTTCTCGATCAGTTGCATTATGAACCAGCCTATGGCATCTGGGACACAAAGGAACATAATTCGGGCCTAATGCCAATTTTTGGGTGGCTGTTTCTCCCTAAAAAGCAGATAAAATATTAGCTTTATCCTTCTATCTTTTCTGAGTCCGTTATGGATATTAACTTTCTTTTTTAAATATGAAAAAATCCCCTCCATACTATTGTTAGTGTTAGGTATATTAAGCTCGATGTGATCATAAAAGGTAAATAAATATGGCAGGTTGCGTTTTAAACTAAAATAAGCGCTTCTGGTTCTTCTGTGGGTGTAATGATATCTTCCCGTCTCGGGATTGAAAGTCTTTTCTTTTAAGAACTCTGTATATTTGCTATACCACTCATTCAACCAACCGATGAAGCTCTCCTTGTCTGTTTTGGATAGTTTCAAGACAATATGTCTAAGATCAATATTAGCCTTTAACACAGGGTTCTTTGTCAGATATTTGGTAATGATCTTCATTTGATGGAAGTGGCACATTTGTACAGGGATACCATAGAAATCATGCCTTAACCCCTTGCCGTCAGAGATGATAGCCTTAATGCCCCAGCCTTTATCTAACAGATGTTTAATCCCTAATCTGTATTCTTCGATTGTTTCAGAATCAATAATCTTAGCGTAGAGATTCTTCTTGAGTTCGGGGGAACGCCAGACCATGATGCCGAAATCACCGAAGCCAGAAGAGTCCATGGCGACGCATGTTAGCCCCGGTTGTGAATTTGAAGGGAACTTTGGTTGGTATTTGTCCAGAGTTCTTTGAGCCCAATGTTTTTCCTTAGCATTTATCGCAGCTAGTTCTTGATAAGTTTGCTTGCGATCTGCCCAGTCTTTCCATAGCCTTGCTCTTGATGTAGTGTTTCTGCGTCTGTTCTGAAAGATATATCCGCAATCTAAACATTTGTATCTCTTTTTTCCGTTTTTAAAACCATCTTTCTTTGTTTTTTCCGACCCACATTTGGGGCATTTTTTTTATCATTTTTATCTTTCAAGTT
>JAJYFH010000064.1 GCA_021791015.1 bacterium
CAACCGGAACAAAAGATCCCTAAGATGTCTTTTACCGACAACGAGATACGGACAGCCGCGCCCCAAAAGGAAGATAAACTAGCAGACGCGGCTGATTTGCCCGAACCCGTCGATATGCCCAAAAGCAGTCTGGACGAGCTTGAGGGCAGCGCCATCTTGCTTGATATTTTAAAAGAAGACGCAAAGGAAAAACTAGACAAGAAGACTCTGGACAAGGATAAGGAGCTGGCAAAGGCAAGCGGTGCTGTCCTGGATACATTGGCAAGGGAGCCTCAACCCCAAAAGCAAGAGCAAGCCAAAACAGAAGCAAGAAAACCGGATTCGCCGGATACAAAACAAGCTGTGCAATCGCCGCAAAAGACAGAAATTGCAAAAACAACTGCTGCCCGCGTCATGAACGACATTAATCCCAGGATAGCTAAGAGAGACGATAGGCTAGGGAAAAAGGAGAAAAGGCCTCTGCACAAGGTGGAAGAAGCCGTGAAGGAAGAAGCCGTGAAGTTTGAAGCTCCGCTCATAACGCAGGCCGGATTTACAAAAGAGTATGATTTAATGATCGTGTCCTTCGTGGTAACCGCAGCAGTTTTGGTGGTCGTAGCACTCGTTTTGGCGCTTAGATAACATCAATATTCACCCAGCAAAGCAATACAGCAAATATAACAACTAAAACAACCGGAACAAAACTCATGAACGACGATAAATGGCAAGACTTACATGACAACATCAAAGAAAAATTTGGCATTTTGGAAGAAGGCAGCGAACCGGACACAATGACCGACGATGTTGGCAATGAGATAAAAGGCACAAGAGAGTTTATTATCTTCGATGGGCCAGCCGGCAAAATGAAAGTGGAGAGAACAAAGCGGCCAATGATTTTAGAGAAAAAATCTCATTACCACAAAACCCAAGCCGGGAAAGCTCTGACAGAATATGTTGTGTCAGACACTGAAACAACCCAAAAAACGGAAGTCTTTTCGTGGGATGAAATAAACCAAGATTGGAATGAAATAGATACCCGCGGAGATTCAATCAGTTTTTAATATCATGAAGTCTAATATTTTAAAACCTCTGGCGATCTTCTTGGGGCTAGTTTTTGCACTTACCTTTTTTATAATTATTACCAAGAAGATAACTCTCCCGATTTCTTTTTCTCACTCAAATAGCTCTATGCAAACAGCAAAACAGGCGCCGAATCTAAATCCGAAGGATAAGAAGATTGTGATCTCGTATGATGATATAAATCTCTTTTTCCAAGATTGTTGCAGCGCGGTTTTGAGTAACGTTAAATCCAAACGTGATGAAAACAGCATAAAAATCTCAGGAAACGCAAGCTTTCCTTTCTCGGCAAGCTTCCAAGGCAACATTCAGCCGATTGTGAAAAATGACAAGCTGTCATTTAGCGTCACCAAGCTTACGCTCGGTAAAGTAGATATGCCCCAGGTTCTGGCCGATAAAATTATAGATCTCACACAAAAATACACAGATACAAAAATAAACAACAAATTTAAGGTAAAAGATGCTAAAATAACAAATAAGGGGCTTGAAATAGAATTAAAGTAAGGGAAAAATCAAAAACCCAAATTAATTTACCTACTATCATTCCCGCCCCCAATAGGAGTCGAGGGTCAACTCCGGCGGGGACCCAGAAATTTATTATATAGATTCCGGATCCCAGGCAAGGGCGGGCAGGCAAGTCCGGAATGACAAAGATTTGTAATAATTTGTAAGTTAGCAGATTCGTTTAAAATAAGTAATTAGTAGGAAAGGAGCATAAGCGACAATGAAAAACCCAAATCAAAGAGTTGCAGTCTTTGTAGACGTACAAAACCTCTACTATTCTGCGAGAGCGCTTTACGAGAAAAAAGTAAACTTCGGAGAAATACTAAAGATGGGCACGGCTGAAAGGAAGCTGATCCGCGCAATAGCATACACAATAAGAGCAGAGTCACCCGATGAACAGTCGTTTTTCGACGCGCTTGAAAAGCTAGGGTATGACGTCAAATCAAAGGATCTGCAAACATTCGCCGGCGGACACAAAAAGGGCGATTGGGACGTGGGCATTGCAGTTGATATGCTAAAGATGTCACCTAAGCTTGATGCTGTCATTCTGTGTTCCGGAGATGGAGACTTTGCAGATCTCTTGCATCACGCAAAGGCTGAAGGTTGCCGCGCCGAGGTTATATCTTTTGGCAGAAGCACTTCACAGAAATTGATCGATGAAGCAGACGATTTTACAGACCTTGACCAGATAAAGCAAAAAGTATTACTAAATAAAAGATAATGCCACACCAATTACAAATAATACTAATCTATGAATTAGTTTGTGATGCCGAGAAATCAAGGGGGCATATTGGTAGATTAGTAAGATTGGTACATTAGAACGGAAAAATGATTAAGACCCGTTTTGCTCCAAGCCCAACAGGAAAACCTCACGTCGGAAACATACGGACAGCTATATTTAATTACCTACACACAAAATCAAAAGACGGCAAATTTATCCTCCGCATCGAAGACACTGATCGCGAAAGGTTTATTCCCGGTGCCGTAAGCTATATTGAGGAGTCTCTAAGGTGGCTGGGGTTAGCTTGGGATAATGAAGAAAAAATACATCAGTCCAAACGGCTCAAGATTTATCAAAAATACGCAGACCGCCTTTTAGAGGAAGGCAAGGCATACAAATGTTTCTGTTCGAAGGAAAGGTTAACAAACCTCCGCCAAGAACAGGAAAAGCAAAAACTTCCTCCGGGTTATGATGCTTGCTGCCGAAAACTAACAGTGGGAGATATCCAAAAACTAGAGAAAGAAGGCAAAATCCCTGTTGTCAGATTTAAGGTTCCTGAAAATCCGAAAGAAGTGGTCTGGGATGATACTATTCACGGAAAGGTTTCTATCCGCACCGACATTCAGGAGGACTTCATTATTATGAAGTCTGACGGATATCCGACTTACCACTTCGCAAACATAATAGACGATCACTTGATGGAGATTTCTACTGTAATTAGAGGCGAGGAATGGATACCTTCCACACCAAAACATATTCTGCTTTACATGTCTTTTGGCTGGCAGCCACCGAAGTTTGCCCATATGCCGCTTATTGTCGGCCGTGACGGGAAGAAGCTCGGCAAGAGAAGTGGCGACACTGCAATCATGGATTACCGAGAAAGGGGATATCTGGCCGATACGATGTTGAACTTTCTGGCGCTTCTTGGCTGGAATGACGGAACTACTCAGGAAATATTTACCCGCGAGGAATTGATTAAAAAATTTGACCTGCATAGGGTAGGGAAAGCGCCGGCCGTGTTCGACCTTGACCGACTGAACTGGATAAACGGCGAGAAAATCCGAGCCATGAAAGTCGATGATTTAATAAAAGAAGTAGCAAGTTTCAATTCCAACTTTATGAAGAATAAGGATACAGATCTATTTCAAAGAGCACTCACCGTCATGCAAACAAGGATGGTAACATTAAAAGATTTTACAGATGGCTCAGGCTTTTTCTTTGAGGATATCAAATATGACCCCAGGCTTTTAATCTTCAAAAAAAGCACTCAAGATGATAGTTTGGGCGGCCTAAAAAATGTTTTGGAACTTTTAGGACAAACCAAAGGAATAAAGAGCCCCAAAGACGCAGACAAGATCATGAAAAAAGCGGTAGCTTCACAGAGTTTATCAAATGGTGATGTTTTCTGGCCGGTCAGAGTTGCTCTCTCCGGAGAAGAAAAAAGCCCATCCCCGGCGGAACTAATCTGGGCACTGGGCGTCGAGGAATCTGTAAAGAGAATCGAAGCTGCCATAAAACTTTTGGAGGATTAAATGGCAGAGGCAAAGGCACTGGAGCGCAACCAAACAAATTTTACTATGCTGGCAAGAGCCATATCGATTGCTTCTACGCCCGGCATAACAGGCGGGCTTTTCCTGGCATATGCATTATATGCGCTAAGCCCTACGGCCGAGATCTTTTTAAAATCACTATTTATCGTTTTCTTTTTCTCGATTTTCCTGCCGGCAGTATTTACATTCTATCTTTTAAAAAAGGAAAAAATCGGAA
>JAJYFH010000065.1 GCA_021791015.1 bacterium
ATCAATGACAAGGTAAAGGGCAAGGTCACCGGCGTAGTAGATTTTGGCATATTCTTAAATGTTCAAGGAGTTGAGGGATTGGTTCATATCTCTGAAATTTCATGGGACAGAGTAGAAAATCCATCGGATTTTGTCAAAATCGGCGATGAGATAGAGGTTCAAATCATAGGGATTGAAGATGAAAAGATTTCTCTTTCCATGAAGAGATTACAAGATGACCCGTGGCTAAAGAAAGTTAAGGATTTAGCAGTTGGAGAAAAAGTTAAGGGCGAAGTTTCAAGAATTACACCATTTGGCGCCTTTGTAAAGCTTCCGCAAGGTATAGAAGCATTGGTGCACATATCTGAGCTTTCTGAAAAGCACATTGCCTCCCCTGATGAAGTTGTCCAAGAAGGAAAGGGCTATGATTTCAAGATAATTTCGCTTGATAACAAGAATCATAAGCTTGCACTTAGCCTAAAGGGCGCAAAAGAAGCAAAAACAGCACCGAAAGACGCAACCGCAAGCGCCAAAAAGGAAACCGAAAAAGCACCGAAAGACGCAAAGAAAGACGCCGCAAAAGCGCCGAAAACCACACCGAACGCGGGTAAGACAACGTCAAACGCTGCTGGGGCAAAAAAGGCAGCATCTAGCGATGCCAAGGCTGAAAAATAATAAGATGATGTAGAAAGTCTTCTTAAAATTTTGAAATATCAAAAAATCTCGGCCTTTTGACGAGATTTTTTGTACAAATAAGAGAGTAACTATTAAAGAAGTGGAAGCAATATGGCAGATGACACAATAAAAAAACAAATACCAGAGGTAGTCACAGTAGGCGGATTTGCTGATGCGCTGGGCGTTCCTGTGGCGAAAGTCGTTGCCGAACTTATGAAAAATGGCGTGATGGCGACCATAAATGAGTACATTGATTTCGAAACCGCTGCTATTATCGCCGAGTATATGGGTTTTGAGGTTGAAAGGGCAACAGAAGAACAGAAAAACAGAAACACAGAAAAACAAACAAAACCGCCTGAGGACTCGGCTAATCTTGTTTCGCGACCGCCCATCGTGGCCGTTTTGGGCCATGTCGATCATGGAAAGACATCGCTTCTTGATGCCATTCGCGAAACAAATGTTGTGGGCGGCGAGTCGGGCGGCATAACCCAGCATATTGGCGCTTACCAGGTTGAGAAGGATGGCCGGAAAATTACATTTTTGGATACCCCGGGACACGCCGCGTTTGAAAGAATGAGAGAGCACGGCGCGCAGTTTACGGATATCTCTCTGATATTAATCGCGGCGGATGATGGCGTCAAACCTCAGACGGTGGAAGCCATAAATCACTCTAAAAAAGCAGAAACGCCGATGATTGTTGTGGTTACGAAAATTGACAAGCCAGACTCGGATATAAACAGGATAAAGCAACAAATGGCAGAGCTTGGCCTGACTCCGGAGGATTGGGGCGGCGACATCCCGGTGGCAGAAGTGTCGGCAAAAACACGGCAGGGGTTGGATGACCTTTTGGACTTGATCCTTGTGATGTCTGATATTAAAGAATTTAAAGCCGATCCCAAAATGCCCGCTTCCGGTATAGTTATAGAAACTCACATCGATTACGGAAAAGGTCCGGTTGCTACAGTTTTGATAAAGAACGGCACACTTCATGTCGGTGACTTTATCGCTGTGGGAGAAACTTATGGCAAGATAAGGAGCATGGAGAGCTACAACAAAAAAAGAATTAAAGAGGCAGAGCCTTCAGCGCCGGTAAAAATATCCGGCTTAAGAGGCGTACCCAAGGTATCCGATCTGCTCCAAGTATTTAGTGACGAGAAGGAAGCAAAGGCCGAGGTAGAAAATATTAAAAAAAGAAAGACTATCAGCAGCCTTTCAAAAGTAAAGAAAATAGGAGTAGAGGAGCTGTCTGCCTCGATGAGAGACAGCGAGAAAAAAGAACTTAGCATAGTTTTGAAGGCTGATGTTCGCGGTTCTCTGGATGCAATTAAAGAGGCCTTCAACAAAATTTCAAATGACGAGGTATCTGTAAAGGTGGTCTCCGGCAAAGTCGGCGCCGTCAATGAAAGCGACATTGCAATGGCGAAGTCATCGGACAATATTATCATCGGATTTAACGTGTCTGTTTCCTCAAATATCGATCAGCTGGCAAAGAAGGAAAAGGTTAAAATCTATTCATACAAAGTGATTTATGAACTTTTGGATGATGTAAAAGAGCTCCTTTCCGACCTGTTGCCGCCGGAAATGAAGGAACTGACACTCGGCAAGCTGAAAGTATTGGCAATTTTTAAATCGAAAAAAGGGCAAATGATCGTCGGAGGAGAGGTTAGGGAAGGCAAAATCGAAAAAAACACTGAGGCGAGAGTGATGAGGGGCAAGGAGGAAATTGGCAGGGCAAGCATCACTCTGGTAAAAAGAGAAAAGGAGGAGGTTCGCGAAGTCCAGGTTGGAAGCCAATGCGGCATAAGCCTCGACAAAGAATTGCCTATCGAGGAAGGGGACGTAGTTGAATCTTTCAGAACCGAACAGGTGAAAAGAACACTCTAAGGCAAGAAACAAGTAACAAGATACAATGATCAAGCAAATCTCAAATATCAAATTTCCAACCTTTTATATTTTGTTTCTTGGTTCTTGCTATCTTTAAGCGGAAGCGATAATGGCAGACAGAATAAGAAAAGTAAATGAATTCCTACGGCATGAAATAGCGGAGTGCTTAAAGGCGCAGGATTTTGATGGACTAGTAACGGTGAAGGCGATCGAGACCGGCCGAGACATGAAATCGGCGTGTGTTTGGATAAGCGTTTTGGGCAATGAAGAAGAAGTTTTGGATGAAATCGAGAGCAATAAGAAACAGATACAAAGATTTATAAACGGAAAGATGCAGACAAAAAATGTCCCCCGCCTTTCGTTTAAAATTGACCATTCGGGAGAGCACGCCCAAAGAATCGAGGAACTCATAAGAAATGAAGAGAATTGACGCGAAAGAAATTGCCGAGCAGTTGAAAAAAGCGAAGAAAGTCGCCATCTTCGGCCACGTCTCACCGGATACTGATTGTTATGGCAGCGCCGTTGGATTGAAAATGGGGCTAGAAAGCAAAGGCAAGGAAGTTTTTGTCTACCTGCCTGAGGAGATGCCCTACAATCTGGTATTCCTAAATAACTATGGTTCGTTTCAGGAAGAAAAAGCTGCAAAGGACGCGGATCTGGCAGTGGTCCTCGATTGTTCGAGTGTGAGCCGAGCGCATTCCGCCGACATGCTTAAATACTATAAAAATACCGGCGTAAGGGTAGTTTTAATTGATCATCATCTGCCGGGCGATTTATTAACTTTTGCTGATATGGGATGGCAGGATGAAAAGATAAGTTCGGTTAGCGAGATGATTCTTGCAATCCTAAGGGACATGCAGACCGACATACGAAAAGGCATTGCTACCTATCTGCTTGCCGGGATAGAGGGCGACACTTCCAGTTTTCAGAACCAAAACACGACTCAATCTTCATTTGAGGCAGCCGCATATCTGATGTCAAAAGGCGCCCGATTTGGATCGATTATAAACAATACAATCAACTCAAAGAAAAATCTTGGCCTCATTAAACTTTACGGCCTAGTCCTCGAGAGGGTTGTCTACAATAAAAAATATAAAACAGCGGCCACATACATTACACTTGATGATCTTAAAAAATACGGTTTAGATGAGGATGCATCATATGGCGAGATGACTAACTTTTTGAATACGATAGACGGGATTAAAATGATCGTTTTAATAACTGAAAAGGTAGACAATGAGCTTAAGGTGAGTTTAAGGACGAGGGACGACAAGGTGAATGTTCAGACACTCGCAAGTGCCTTGGGCGGTGGCGGCCACGCGAAAGCCAGCGGTTTTTCCCTAAAGGGCCGGATTGCTAATGAGAATGGAAAAATAAAAATTTGTTGCCTTTAAAATTATATTTATGCTAATATGTAAGTTGTACAAGAGGTAAGAAATGGACGAAAGTAAAAAAACAAAAATTTTAATCATTGAAGACGATAGA